>NZ_JALQDZ010000002.1:0-189568 GCF_023630985.1 Caballeronia sp. ATUFL_F1_KS39
CCGAGGAGGGTTGCAACAACGTAGAACTGTAGGGGTGAAACATTACTTACCGCAAGCGGGCCGGATCGGGCGGCGGGGGGGGGGGGGGGGGGGGGGGGGGGGGGGGGGGGGGGGGGGGGGCGGGGGGGGGGGGGGGGGGGGGGGGGGGGCCCCCCCCCCCCCACGCGATGATGGAAATCAGCAGCGTGCCTAATCCACCGCCTTCATCATCTCCTCGACCACCTTCTTCGCGTCCCCGAAGACCATCATCGTCTTGTCCATATAGAACAGTTCGTTGTCGAGGCCGGCGTAACCTGCCGCCATCGACCGTTTGTTCACGATGATCGTCCGAGCCTTGTACGCTTCGAGAATCGGCATCCCCGCGATCGGCGATTTCGGATCGGTCTTCGCGGCCGGGTTCACGACGTCGTTCGCGCCGAGCACGAGCACCACGTCCGTCTGACCGAACTCGCTATTGATGTCCTCCATCTCCTGAACCATCTCGTACGGCACTTCGGCTTCCGCCAGCAGCACGTTCATGTGCCCCGGCATCCGCCCCGCGACGGGGTGAATCGCGTACCGCACATCGATGCCTTTCTCGACGAGCTTGTCGGTCAGCTCCTTCAACGCGTGCTGCGCGCGCGCGACCGCGAGGCCGTAACCCGGCACGATCACCACGCTTTCCGCGTTGCCGAGCATGAACGCGGCGTCATCGGCGGAACCGGATTTGACGGGGCGCTGCTCCGTCGATCCGCCCGCCGCCGCACCGCCCGCCTCGCCGCCGAAGCCGCCGAGAATCACGTTGAAGAACGAGCGGTTCATTGCCTTGCACATGATGTACGACAGAATCGCACCCGACGAGCCGACGAGCGAGCCGGCGATGATCAGCATCGGATTGTTCAGCGAGAAGCCGATGCCCGCCGCCGCCCAGCCCGAGTACGAGTTCAGCATCGACACGACCACGGGCATGTCCGCGCCGCCGATCGGAATGATGATGAGCACGCCCAGCGCGAACGCGATGATCGTCATGATGATGAACGGCAGCCACGATTCGGTGAGCATGAAGATCACGCCGAAGCCGATCATCGCGATGGCGAGCAGCAGGTTGATCAGATGCTGTCCCGAGTACGTGACCGGCGCGCCCTGAAAGAGCCGGAACTTGTACTTGCCCGAGAGCTTCCCGAACGCGATGACCGAGCCCGAGAACGTGATCGCGCCGACAAACGTGCCGATGAACAACTCGACCCGATTGCCATACGGAATCGGCTCGCCGAGCGGTGCGAGCCCGAACGCGGCGGGCTCCGCCACGACACCATAGGCGATGCAGACAGCCGCGAGACCGATCAGCGAGTGCATCGCCGCGACGAGCTCGGGCATCTTCGTCATCTCGACTTTTGCCGCGATGTACGCGCCCGCGCCGCCGCCGATGATCAGCGCGACGAACAGCAGCGACAGCCCGAGCGCGAGATTCGCTTCGAGAAACGCGGCCTGCTTCACGATCAGCGCGAGCGTGGTGAGAATGGCGATCGCCATGCCCGCCATGCCGAACGTATTGCCGATGCGCGCGGTCTTCGGATTCGACAAGCCCTTCAACGCCTGAATGAAGCACACCGAGGCGATGAGATACAGGAGAGTAACGACGTTAAGGCTCATTTACGCGCCCTCCTTGCTCGTGATCTTCTTGGGCTCTTTCTTCTTGAACATCTCGAGCATTCGCCGTGTGACGAGAAAGCCGCCGAACACGTTCACGGCCGCGAGCAGCACCGCGAGCGTGCCGAAGAACTTGCCCGCCGCGCCGACCGTCAGGCCGACAGCCAGCATCGCGCCGACGATGACGATCGCCGAAATCGCGTTGGTCACGGCCATGAGCGGCGTATGCAGCGCGGGCGTGACGTTCCACACGACGTGGTAGCCGACGTAAATGGCCAGCACGAAGATGATGAGGTTGATCACCGTGTGATTGATGACATCCATGTGCGTCTCCGTTCAGGCCGTGGCGCGGGCGAGTTGTCCGTCGCGGCACTGGAGCGTGGCCGCGACGATATCGTCCGCGAGATCGATGTTGAGCGTGCCTTCCTTCGTGATGATCAGCTTCAGGAAGTCGAGAAGATTGCGGGCGTAGAGCGCGGAGGCATCGGCGCCGACCATCGAAGCGAGATTCGTGTGGCCGACGATATGCACGCCGTGCTTCATCACCACCGTGTCGACTTCGGTGAGCGGACAGTTGCCGCCTTTCCTGCCCTCGAACTCGGGTCCGCGTCCGGCGGCGAGATCGACGATCACGGAGCCCGGCTTCATGTGCTTCACCGTTTCGACAGAAATCAGCGTCGGCGCGGGGCGGCCGGGAATCAGCGCCGTCGAGATGACAATGTCCGCCGCCTTCGCACGTTCGTGCACCTGCGCCGATTGCCGCGCGAGCCAGCTCGGCGGCATCGGGCGCGCGTAACCGCCGACGCCTTCCGCCGCTTCGCGTTCCTCATCGGTTTCGAACGGCACGTCGACGAACTTCGCGCCGAGCGATTCGATCTGCTCCTTCACCGCCGGACGCACATCGGATGCTTCGACGACCGCGCCCAGACGCTTGGCCGTCGCGATTGCCTGCAAGCCCGCGACGCCTGCGCCGAGCACGAGCACGCGCGCCGCTTTCACGGTGCCGGCGGCGGTCATCAGCATAGGCATGAAGCGCTGGTAATACTGGCAGGCCATCAGCACGGCCTTGTATCCGGCGATGTTCGCCTGCGAAGACAGCACGTCGAGACTCTGCGCGCGCGTCGTGCGTGGCGCGGCTTCGAGCGCGAACGCAGTGACGCCCGCCGACGCGAGCCGCGCGGTGTTCTCTGTATTGAAAGGATCGAGCATGCCGATGAGCACGGCGCCCGGCTTGAGCATCGCCAGTTCGCTTTCGCTCGGCGATTGCACCTTGAGGACGATCTCGGCGGAAAAGGCCGTGGCGGCATCGACGAGATCCGCGCCTGCTTGCGCGAACGCATCGTCGATATAGCTTGCCGGCAAGCCCGCGCCGCTCTGGACAGAAACACGATGTCCTTGCGTGACGAGCTTTTTGACCGTTTCGGGCGTGGCGGCGACGCGCGCCTCGTTCGCCCGCGTTTCAGCAGGCACTCCAATGTGCATCTTGTAATCCTCCTGTCTTTGTTGCCTTTTTCGCCCGGGCAAGGCTTAGGAAGGCTTAAGGCTGAGTTTTATTTCAAATGCTGGAACTGACGGCTATCTCAACTGTAACCGAAGATTGCACGCGCAAGAATCCGATCCGGCACCCGTTCCGTTTTGCCACAGTCAGCGCTTTCCCTTAGTCCGCGTGCGCGAGATCTGTGCGAGGACGGTAAAATATCTCACCATGAAATCAGACACTTGGGCCCCCCACGTTACGGTGGCTGCCATCATCGAAAAGGATGGTCGTTTCCTCGTCATCGAGGAGCACACGTCGGCAGGGCTGCGAATCAACCAACCGGCCGGTCATCTCGAAGCGGGCGAAACGCTCGTCGATGCCGTGGTCCGCGAGGCGCTCGAAGAAACGGCGCATCGCTTCGAGCCGGAGGCAATCGTCGGCGCGTATATGACGCACTTCGCGCGGCCGGGGCGCGACGTCACGTATTTGCGTTTCACGTTTTGCGGCAAGTCGCTCGGCGAAGAAGCAGGCCGCGCGCTCGACGAAGGCATCGTGCGCGCGATGTGGCTCAGCGCGGACGAATTGCGCGCATCGGTCGACCGGCATCGGACGCCGCTCGTGATGAAGTGTGTCGACGATTATTTATCCGGGCGGCGCGTCCCGCTCGATTTCATCCATACGCATTCGGTCGCGCCGGTGGTGCGGGCGTGATATCCCTATGAGCAAGAAACGAGTAGTGGTGGGCATGTCGGGCGGCGTGGATTCGTCCGTAACGGCATGGCTTCTCAAGGAACAGGGTTACGACGTCGTCGGCCTCTTCATGAAGAACTGGGAAGACGACGACGACGGCGAATACTGTTCGACCCGTCAGGACTGGATCGACGTCGTTTCCGTCGCGGATTTGATCGGCATCGACGTCGAAGCGGTCAACTTCGCCGCCGAATACAAGGACCGCGTGTTCGCCGAGTTTCTGCGCGAATATTCGGCCGGCCGCACGCCCAATCCGGACGTGCTTTGCAACGCCGAAATCAAGTTCAAGGCGTTCCTCGATCACGCGATGTCGCTCGGCGCGGAAACCATCGCGACGGGACATTACGCGCGCGTGCGCGAGAGCGATGGACTTTTCCAGTTGCTCAAGGCAACGGATTCGACGAAGGATCAGTCGTACTTTTTGCATCGATTGAATCAGGCGCAACTGTCGAAGACGCTCTTTCCGCTCGGCGAAATCCCGAAGACGAAAGTGCGCGAGATCGCCGTGCAAATCGGCCTGCCGAACGCCAAAAAGAAGGATTCGACCGGCATCTGCTTCATCGGCGAGCGGCCGTTCCGCGAATTCCTGAACCGCTATCTGCCGACAAAGCCCGGCCCCATGAAGACGGCCGAAGGCAAGATCGTCGGCGAGCATATCGGGCTTGCGTTCTACACATTCGGGCAGAGAAAGGGCATCGGCATCGGCGGCGCGAAAGACGGCAGCGGCGAACCGTGGTTCGTCGCGGGCAAGGACATGGCGTCGAACACGCTCTACGTCGTGCAGGGGCACGATCATCCGTGGCTGCTGTCGCCGACGCTCGTGGCCGGAAACACGAGCTGGGTCGCGGGTTTCGCGCCGAAAGAGGGCGCGGCGTGCGGCGCGAAGACGCGCTATCGGCAGCAGGATGCGGCGTGCCGCTTCGCCAACGCGGACGATGGCCGTTTCGCGCTTCATTTCGACGACGCACAGTGGGCCGTGACGCCGGGACAATCCGCCGTGCTGTATCAGGAAGACGTGTGTCTGGGTGGCGGAATCATCGAACACGCGGCGGCTGGGCACGAGTCGCCGCAAGTTGCGGCGCTCGCTGCGGCGCGTTGAGCATCGCCGGCGGCAAGCGAGCGATCAGCCCCGACTTCGGTCGGGGCTTTTTTCTATCGATCCGATAAAAACTTTTTTGAAACAGTCGCTTGATCGTCTATCTAGTAGTAGATAATTAACGCACACCGAATGCAGGGACAATTGCAGAGATACGCGAAATGGACAAGAACACGGTACGCGACGCTCTACTGGATCACGCTCAGACGCTGTTGATGACGCGCGGGTACAACGGCTTCAGTTTTCGGGATTTGTCCGAACTGGTCGGCGTGAAAACGTCGAGCATTCACTATTATTTCCCGACCAAGGAAGATCTCGCGCTCGAAGCGGTGAATGCGTATAGCGCCGACGTGATGTCGACGATCTACGCGATCGACAGCTCCGCCCCGGCCGACAAGAAACTCGACCGCTATAGGAAGCTATTTGGAAGGATCATCGGCGACGGCAATCAGATCTGTCTGTGCGGCATGCTTGCGTCGGATATCGAGTCGCTGCCGGAGAAAGTACGGCACGCGGTGCAATCGTTCTACAAGGCGAATGAAACCTGGCTGGCGAAAGTTCTGGCCGAAGGCGAAGCGCAAGACACGCTCGACGCTGGCGGAAAGCCTGAAGCGGCGGCACGCACCTTGTATGCGGCGTTTCAGGGGAGTTTGCTTGCATGCCGCCTGTTTCAGACGCGGTCGCGGCTTGAAGAGGTCGCAGACGCATTTCGGCGGTAGATAAGCCTGTGGATAACCTTGTGAAAAACCCCTGAACCGGGCGTTGATTATCTACCGTTGAGTAGATAGATTTTGGCGGAATAGAGCATTTCTCTGACCCGATTCGTCGTTCGAACCATGTCGCCGCACGCGGACCGATGGTTTCAGGAAGAAAAGGGGTTTGGGAGAGAATCGGTCGATCGCGCCCTTCGCCGGTGATCTATCTAGCAGTAGATAATCTTCGATCTCACTTTGCGCTTCCGAGTGCGCCGGAAGCTCCCGCCGCGCGCGGGAGCTTGGTCCAAGAAAGGAATCAGACCGGCGCGGTATCCACGAACGACTGACGCTGCGAAATACGCGCGTAATACTTGTCGAGATTCGGATGTGCGTCGCGCCAGTTCAGATCGGGCATACGGAAATCGAGATAGCCCAGTGCGCAGCCGCAGGCGATATCCGCAAGCGTGAAGCGATTCGCCGAGCACCATTGCTTCGAGCCGATGCCGCGCGCCATCGCGCGCAAGCCGTCTTCGATCTTGTGACGTTGCCGCGCGATCCATTTGTCGCTGCGATGTTCCTCTTCGCGCAACACGCCTTCGAGACGGATCAGCACGGCGGCGTCGAGCATGCCGTCGGCGAGCGCTTCCCAGCAGCGCACTTCGGTGCGCTCGCGCCGCTCCTGCGGCAGCAGCTTGCCGACCGGCGTGAGCGTGTCCACGAACTCGCAGATGACGCGCGAATCGAATACCGCTTCGCCGTCGTCGAGAATGAGGCACGGCACTTTACCGAGCGGGTTGTAGTCGTGGATCTTCGAATCGGATGCCCAGACGTCTTCGAGCACCAGTTCGCAGTCGATCTTCTTTTCCGCCATGACGATCCGCACCTTGCGGACGAATGGGCTGGGGTGCGAACCGATCAGTTTCATCATCTAATTTTCACGTTGATTCGAAATGCGGGCGTCGACGATCTTAACCGGCGCGCGCGAACCATCGGCGAATTAGAGATAGCGGCGGCCGACAATGTCGCCTGCCGACAACATGAAGCGCGCCCGGCGCGCGCCGGGCGTCATGGATCACTGCGCGCTGGCAGTGGTTGCCGCGCCCATTGGCGGACACGGCAGCACCGGCGCCGCGGCGGGTTTGGAACTGGCGCCGCTCTTGCCCTTCGCGGATGCCGAAGGCGCGCTCGCCGTCGCGTGCGGCAAGGAACCGAGGCTGCGCACACCTGCGGAGATCGCGGCGGCGAGTTCGTCGACCGCCTTGCGATGGCCGTCGACGAGCGCGTCGTAACCGGAGCCGACGCGTTCCTGCGCGAGCGTCCGGCATGTCAGCACCGTATCGGATCCGGCGGCGCGCACGCTCCACACGGCGTCGATCACCGCTTGCGCGCCCGGCCACGATTCGAAGCGCTGCACGTTCACCTTCACGCGATACACCGGCACCGATTCCGGATGCGGCGTGCCGTAGACGTCGATCGCACCGAGCTGCTGCGTGAGATCGGCGGAGAGTGCGCGCCGCACTTCGTCGCCCGGCAGCGACGCCCAGCGTTCCTCTTCGAGCACGCGCACCTGCGCGGGACTCGTCTGCACCACCAACTGATTCTTCGCGACCTGCTGCGGCATGTCGACGGGCGCAAGCTCGAAATAGAACGAAGCCTGCGTCGACGGCACGGGCCGCGCGTCGTCGCCGCCGAGCGTGTAGAAACGGCTCGTCGGCGAGGCGCAGGCAGCGAGCATCGCCGCTGCGCTCAGAGTCAACATCAACGAGCCGAACTTCATGGTTTATCTCCCGATTTTCCGCGCAAGAGCGATTCCGGATGGCGCTCCAGGTAATCCGCGAGCGAGTTGAGCGATTGCAGCGTGCGCGTGAGTTCCTGCAGCGCCTGATGCACGTCCGACTGAAGCGGCGAATCCGACTGCAACGTCGATTGCGCCTGACCGAACGTCTGCTTGGCCTGCGTGAGCGTGTCGCGCATTTCCGGCAGGACTTCCTTGTCCATCTTGTCGAAGAGCGCGTTGGCGTTCTTGAGCGAGCCGTTCAGATTCGTGCCGATCTCGTCGAACGGAATCTTGTCGATCTTGCGCGCGATGTCGGCGATCTGCAGCTGCAGCTCGTCGAGCGTGTTCGGCACGGTCGGCAGTTCGATCGGATCGTTGCCAACGCTGACCTTCGCGGGCGGCGCTTTCGGGAAGAAGTCGAGCGCGACATACAACTGGCTCGTCAGCAGGTTGCCGGTGCGCAACTGTCCGCGCAGCCCGCGCTTCACGAGCAGTTGCAGCATGTCCTGGCTCGCCACCGAACCTTGCTCCGGCAGCGCCTGACGCGCGCGCTTGCCGAGGCGATCCGGGTAGAGGTCGATCGTGACCGGCATCATGAACGAATGCGATTTCTGATCGTATTGCACGCCGATGCCCGTGACCTGCCCCAGCACGATGCCGCGGAAATCGACCGGCGCGCCGACCGACAGGCCGCGCAGCGACTGATTGAAGTTCATCACGACGTGCACGGCCTCGCCATCCGGATCGCGCATCGCGTCGGACTGATCGCCGGCCAGACGGAAGGTCGCGTTGTTTTGCGCCTGCGGGCCGGATTGCTGGTTCGGCGGCGTCTGGAACGCGATGCCGCCGAGCACGACCGTTGCGAGCGATTGCGTGTTGAGCGTGAAGCCGCTCGAATCGAGCCGCAGATCGACGCCGCTCGCATGCCACCAGCGCGAGTTGGTGCCGACGTACTGATCGTAAGGCGCGGTGACGAATACCTGCAGCGTGACGCCGGTGCCGTCCTTGTCGAGCGAGAACGCGACGACCTGGCCGACCTGCACGCGCCGGTAATAGACGGGCGAGCCGATATCGAGCGAGCCGAGCGATTCGCCGTGCAGCGTGAAGGTATGGCCTTTCTGATCGCCGGTGACGGCGGGTGGCGTTTCGAGCCCGACGAAATAAGTCTCATCGTCGGTCGACTTGCCCGCATCGACGCCGATATACGCGCCGGACAAAAGCGTCGACAGGCCGGTCACGCCGCTTGCCGCAACGCGCGGACGCACGATCCAGAAGCGCGTGTCCTTGACGGCGAAATCGGTGGCTTCCTTGGTGAGCTGCACGTCGACGAGCACGCGCGCGTGATCCTTCGACAGCGTGATCGTCTTCACCGTGCCGATATCCACGTCCTTGAACTTCACTTTCGTCTTGCCGGGCTCGAGGCCTTCCGCGGAAACGAAGCTGATCGTCACGGTCGGTCCGCGGCTCGACACCGTCTTCACGACGAGAATCACGCCGATCAGCGCCGCGACGAGCGGAATCACCCACACGAGCGAGGGCAGCCAGCGGCTGCGCGGCTCGATCACGGGTTCGGGGAGGTTCGGCGGGAGGCCGCCCTTGTCCCCGTTACCGCTGCCGGCGTTGCTGGCGGGCGGCGCGGGCTGCTTCGGGTCGTTCGGACCTTGGGCACTAGTCATGTTTCTTTCCTGACGGTTCGATGTTGTCCCACATGAGGCGCGGGTCGAATTGCATGGACGCGATCATCGTCAGCACGACCACCGACGCGAACGCGAGCGCGCCCGGACCCGGCGTGATGACGGCGAGCGACTTGAAGCGCACGAGCGCGATGGTGAGCGTGATGACGAAGACGTCGAGCATCGACCAGCGCCCGATGCCCTCGACGATGCGAAAGAGCGTCGTGCGCTGACGCGGCTGCCATGTGGAGCGCCGCTGCACGCTGATGGTAAGAAAGGCGAGCGTGACGAGCTTGAGCATCGGCACGAGAATGCTGGCGATGAAAATCACCGCCGCGAGCGGATAGTCGCCGTCGTTCCAGAAGAGCGCGACACCGCTCATGATGGTGTCGTCCTCGGAACCGAGAATCGACGACGTATGCATGATCGGAAAGAGGTTCGCCGGAATGTAGAGAATCGCCGCGCTGATGAGCAGTGCCCACGTACGCGCGATGCTGTCCGGATGACGCCGGTGCACGACGGCGTCGCAGCGCGTGCAGCGCTGTTTCTCGACGGTGTGCGCGAGCGGCTGCACGAGTCCGCACGCATGACACGACACGACATTCGCGTGCGACGCCGTGATGAACTGCGTTTCGCGCGCCGCTTCGCCGGTTTTCGGATCGATGGAATCGCTCACGATTTTTGCCTCGCCGTGGTTGTGACGCGCTTCGATTCGCGCGGACCGAGCCTTGCCGCGATGTCCCACAACGCGCGCGGATCGAAGCTCACGACGACGGCGAACATGAGCGTCAGCGCGCCGAACGCGAAGAGCGCCGCTTCGGGAATCACGCGCGCGATGCTCACCATCTTCACGAGCGTGACGAGCACGCCGAGCATGAAGACTTCGATCATGCCCCACGGACGCACGAGCTGAATGCCCCGCAGGATTGCGTTGAAGCCAGGCGGCACGTAACCGGAACGCAGCGGAAGCAGCACGTAGAGCAGGGCAACGAGTTCGCACAACGGAAACAGGATGGTCGAGCAGAAGACGAGCACCGCCATGATTTCCATCTGCTCGTTCCACAACGCGAGGATCGCGCCGATGAGCGTCGTCTCCGACGTGAGGCCGTTCGCCTCCAGCTCGACGATGGGAAAGCCTTGCGCGATCAGGAACGTGAAGAGCGCGGCGAGCGTCATCGCCGAGATCTTGTCGAGGTTCGACGAGATGCTTCGATAGAGCAGCGATCCGCAGCGAGGGCATTTCGCCGAGGTGCGTCGAGGCAATGCACGTTTATGGAAGAGCGCGTCGCATTCGTGACACGCGATCAGGTCATCGGATTCGTTCGCGTTCATTCGCGTTCATGGTCGAGGCCCGAGGCTTGTCGAGCGTATTGGTCGGGCGCCGCGAGACCGGCTCCGACCGGGCATAGCAAACGGCGGGCCAGCGAGATTGGTAGCAGCATGGTATCAAATGGCGCGGGGCGGGCGAATTTGGACAGAACGCTTCTTTACAAGCGGAATTAAACTGCCAGGCCGCCCGTTAATACATCGATGCCGGAATCGGTCGCGGTTCGCGCCTTCATCGACCGTTGCACGCATGGAATAGTTCGTTGCATGGGCGGCACACGAGGCTCGCCGAGCCGGCTCGAAAGCCCGCAAAGCCGCGTCGGGACTGGGTTTGCCGGTTCGGCGCGGGCCTTTTTGCGCGCGCTGGCAATTCGTTATCGTTGAGGTAGCATGGCGGCCTTGAACACTTGTCGTCAGGCGGCGGCAGGCCGTGCGACATCGAACACTTGGGTGAGAGCAATATGGAAAGCACCGCTGGCATCACGGCGAGCGCGCCGGCGCAACGATACAGCGCCACGGCGATCGGTCTGCACTGGCTGATCGCGTTGTTGATCGTGGGCGGCTTCTGGCTCGGCTGGATCATGACGGACATTCCGGGCTTCACGCCGACGAAGCTCAAATACTTCTCGTGGCACAAGTGGATCGGCGTAACGGTGTTCGCGCTCGCGCTGCTGCGCGTCGTCTGGCGCGCCACGCACCAGGCGCCGTCGATGCCCGATGGCATGCCGCGCTGGCAACAGGGCGCGGCGCATCTCACGCATATTCTGCTTTACGCGCTGATGCTCGTCATTCCCGTGTCGGGTTATCTGTACAGCTCGGCGGCCGGCATTCAGGTCGTGTATCTCGGCGTGCTGCCGCTGCCGACGATCATCGGACCGGACAAGGCGCTGAAGGCGACGCTGCGCATCGTGCACATCGCGTTGAACTACACGTTGCTGTTCTTCGTCGTGATGCACGTTCTGGCTGCGCTGAAGCATCATTTCGTCGATCGCGACGGCCTGCTCGGCCGCATGCTGCCGTTTCTCAGATGAACGCGTGTCATTGTTTCCTCGCCGTTGGCAAGGCGTTTCCCGGCGGCTGATTGTGATCGCGTACTTATGATTTCCAATACCGGTTTGTTCATTCGAACCGTTTGAATAGGGCACACATGAAAGTGAAACTCAACCGTTGGATGGCAGCCGCTGCTTCGTTCGCGATGATCGCGGGCGCGCATGCGCAGGTAGACATGAGCAAGAGCACGGTGACAGCCACGTCGAAGCAGATGAACGTGCCCACCGACGGCAAGTTCAACAAGTTCAGCGCGCAGATTGCGTTCGATCCGGCGAAGCCGACGGCGGGCTCGGCGAACATCACGATCGACACCGGCAGCTACGACCTCGGCGACGACGATTACAACAAGCAGGTGCGCGGCGCGGAATGGTTCGACGCGGGCAAGTATCCGAGCGCGACGTTCGTCTCCAGCGCGATCGCCCCGGCGGGCGGCAACAAGTACAACGTGACCGGCAAGATCACGATCAAGGGCAAGTCGCAGACGGTCACGGTGCCGGTGACGGTCACGCAGCAGGGCGCGACGGAAACCTTCGACGGCGCGCTGCCGATCAAGCGCACCCAGTTCGATGTCGGAACGGGCGAATGGAAAGATACGTCGATCGTCGCGGACGACGTCGTCATCAAGTTTCACATCGTTGCCGCGAAGAAGTGAGCGGCGTTTTTGTCACACACGACGCATAGTCAGCGTATCTGGTTAGTCAGGAGAAGAACTTGAAAAAGCTTTCGATCATTGCCGCGAGCGCGCTCGCATTGGGACTGTCGTTCGGCGCCTCGGTGAGCGCATTCGCCGCCGACACGTACAAGCTCGACCCGAACCACACTTATCCGAGCTTCGAGGCGGACCACTTCGGTGGCGTGTCGACGTGGCGCGGCAAGTTCAACAAGAGCAGCGGTGAAGTCACGCTCGACCGCGCGGCGAAGACCGGCACGGTGAACGTGACGATCGACATCGCTTCGGTCAACACCGGCAATGCGAAGCTGGACGAGCATCTGCAAAAGGCCGAGTTCTTCGACGTCGCGAAGTATCCGACAGCCGAGTACAAGGGCACGTCGATCAAATTCGACGGCGACAAGCCTTCCGAAGTGATCGGCACGTTGACGATGCACGGCGTGACGAAGCCGATGAACCTGAAGATCGAGAGCTTCAAGTGCTTCATGAACCCGATGATGAAGAAGGAAGTGTGCGGCGTCGAAGCGACGGCGACCTTCGATCGCGGCGACTTCGGGATGGATTACGGCAAGTCGTATGGTTTCAGCCTGACGACGGTGCTGCATATTCAGGCTGAGGGCGTGAAGCAGTAACTCGCGCTCCATTGCTGCTTAGAGAAGGCTTCGCGTGTCATGCGCGAAGCCTTTTTTGTGGATCGAGTTTTGGGTTTGGCAACGTCGCCGATCGATTCTCATACGAAAACACCCAGCCGAGCGGACCGACATTCGGTTTTCACTCGCCACACAATATGCACCGCTATATCAGCGAGGCGGAATTGATCGAACTGCTTCAGATCGCGCATCCGAGCACGATTTCGGGGCGGGCCATGATCGCGCTATATGGCAACTATGTTGGCACCCAGAACGTCGCGACGGCGCAGATCCTGTATGCCCGCATGCGGGAGACGGTAAGCGCGGAACATATCAGGGATACGTTGACTGACTGCGGCTTTTCCGCCGCGGTGTCGCAACTGTGCATTTCATTTTGCGAAGATCGATTGCGCGAGGCGGCGCGATGGGCGGAGGCTCCTGAGCGCTTCATCGCCTGAAATGAAAACGGGCCTGTCCGCGAAGACAGGCCCGGTCGTTCTTATCGGCTCGACGTATTTCACGCATTGCTTCGATACTCGGGGAAAGACGTTTCCTCACGAACCCAATGTGCGGACGACAGCGACATCGCATGAGAAAAGTAAATGGTTGTTCTCTCTGTCGACTGCAGGCAGCGGAAACGCGGCATGGTATGGCGCGCTAGAACTTCGTCCGAAAAGACGTGGTTGAACTCGGGATTGCTCAGGTCGGCGGACAGCGCCGTCGCGAACGGCATGGTGAACGCCATCGAAGCGCTCATTCCGCCCGTGGCGTGAATGTCCTTGAATAAAGCATGCGGTAGGTACTCGTATTTCTCCGAACGGGAAATAAGGATGCCGCAATGTTTTGAGATCCTGAAGTCGTAGCCGCTATCGAGTTCGGCGACGCAGGTTTCGATGTGATTGGTGAGATAGATGTCGTCGTGATCCATCCAGAAAAAATGAGTGCAGTCCTCCTGGATGAGATGATTCAACGGAATCCGATACCAGTCGTTTTGGGGAATGCTCTGGGGCGTGTACATCCATACTACGGGTGCGCCGAGATCCATGACGCACCATGCGTAGTTGTCTCCGGCTCCGTTCTGATGCACGCAAATGATATCCGGGCGTCGCGTTTGGGCGAGCAGTTGCAGGACACAACTCCGTAGCAATTCCGGGCGATTGTAAGTCGGGATGAAAATCCCGATTTTGTTTTTCTGTGAGGACGACATAACGTACGGTTGGAACGGACTGATTTGCTCGGCAGCGCATTGCGTGCGGATTCGAGCCTAGTCGAAGTCGAGGTTGTCTTTTGTTCTTGCGTCGAAATTTGATGAAATTCAGGAGCCGGAAAAGCAAACGGGCCAGTCACGATGACTGGCCCGTTTTGGTTTCAGCTTTCAGTGCGCCGCAACGCTCAAACCTGCGCACCCGCATTCGGATCGTTCGGATCGTACTTGTCTTTCTTGTCCTTCACGAGATCCTCGCGCTTCACGCCGAACCACATCGCGAGCGCCGCCGCGACGAACACCGACGAGTAAATGCCGAACAGAATACCGACGGTCAGCGCCAGCGCGAAGTAATGCAGCGTCGGGCCGCCGAAGAAGAACATCGACAGCACCATCATTTCCGTACAGCCGTGGGTGATGATGGTTCGCGACATCGTGCTCGTGATCGCGTGGTCGATCACTTCCTTCACGCTCATCTTGCGTTGCTTGCGGAACGTTTCGCGGATCCGGTCGAAGATAACCACCGACTCGTTCACCGAATAGCCGAGCACCGCGAGAATCGCCGCCAGAACGGACAGCGAGAACTCCCACTGGAAATAGGCGAAGAAGCCGAGAATGATGACCACGTCGTGCAGGTTCGCGATGATGCCCGCGACCGCGTACTTCCACTCGAAGCGGAACGACAGGTAAATCACGATGCCGATGACCACGCACGCGAGCGCGAGCAGGCCGTTCGTCACGAGTTCCTTGCCGACCTGCGGACCGACGAACTCGACGCGCTGCAGCTTCACGGCAGCGTTGTCGGCCTTGAGCGCGGTCATCACCTGATCGCTCTGCTGCGCGGACGTCAAACCCTGCTTGAGCGGCAGACGGATCAACACGTCCTGCGATGTGCCGAAGTTCTGCACCTGCGCGTCGGGATAGCCGAGCTTCGACATCGACGCGCGCACCGGTTCGAGTTGCGCGGCTTGCGGATACTGCACCTCGACGACCGTGCCGCCGGTGAATTCCACCGACAGATGCAGCCCGCGATGCACGAGGAAAAATACGGCCACGAGGAACGTCACGAGCGAAATCACGTTGAAAATCAACGCGCGCTCCATGAACGGCAAATCGCGGCGAATGCGGAAGAATTCCATTGTCTATTGCTCCGGACTCAGCGGATTCAGCGGGACTCGCCCGGTTTCTGTTGATCGATGCCGGGGCCCGAACGACGGCGCACCGTCGGCTTGCCCGTGCGCGCCGGCGCTTGTTCGGTCTGGCGCGGCGCGGCCACTGCGGTCTTCGTCTTGCCCTTGGCCGTTTTCACGATTTCGTCGACGGGCGATTCATCGCCGCGTTGCGCCGCGAGATAAGCCGCCGCGGCCGCTTCGGCATTCGTGCCTTCCGGACGCCACACCTGACCGATCGCGAGCGACTTCAGCTTCTTCTTGCCGCCGTACCACAGGTTCACGAGGCCGCGCGAGAAGAACACCGCCGAGAACATCGACGTCAGAATGCCGATACAGTGCACCACCGCGAAGCCGCGCACCGGACCCGAACCGAACGCGAGCAGCGCGAGGCCGGCGATCAGTGTCGTGACGTTCGAGTCGAGAATCGTCGCCCACGCGTGCTTGAAGCCTTCCTGAATCGCGGTCTGCGGCGGCGCGCCGTTACGCAGTTCCTCGCGGATACGTTCGTTGATCAGCACGTTCGCGTCGATCGCCATACCGAGCGCGAGCGCGATAGCCGCGATACCCGGCAAGGTCAGCGTCGCCTGAAGCAACGACAGCACGGCGACGAGCAGCAGCAGGTTCACCGACAGCGCCAGCATGGAGAACACGCCGAAGAGCAGGTAGTACGCGATCATGAAGACGGCGATCGCGGCGAAACCGTACGTGACCGAATCGAAGCCCTTCTTGATGTTGTCCGCGCCGAGGCTCGGGCCGACCGTGCGTTCCTCGATGATGTCCATCGGCGCGGCGAGCGAACCCGCGCGCAGGAGCAGCGCGAGATCGGTTGCGGCTTGCGGCGTCGGCTGGCCGGTGATCGAGAAGCGGTCGCCGAGTTCGGACTGAATGGTCGCGACCGTCAGCACTTCGCCCTTGCCCTTTTCGAACAGCACCATCGCCATCGGCTTGCCGATGTTGTCGCGCGACACGGACGACACCGCGCGTCCGCCCGCAGAATCCAGACGGATATTGACCGAAGGTCGTTGATGGTCGTCGAAGCCCGCGGACGCGTCGATGATGCGGTCGCCGGTGAAGATCACCTGCTTGCGCAGCAGCACGATGCGATCGCCCTGCTTGAACGCTTCGTCGCCGGGCGGCACCGCGTCGTTCGGGCCGATATAGGTGTTGACCGGATCCGCGAGACGCGCTTCGAGCGTCGCCGTGCGGCCGATGATGTCCTTCGCCTTCGCTGTGTCCTGCACGCCCGGCAGCTCGACCACGATGCGGTCGGAGCCTTGCTGCTGGATCACCGGCTCCGCGACGCCGAGTTCGTTCACGCGGTTATGCAGCGTGGTGATGTTCTGCTTGAGCGCGCTGTCCTCGACGACTTTCTGCGCGGCGGGCGAGAACGTGCCGACGACCTGAAAGCCATCACCGCCCTGGCGCGTCGTCCATTGCAGTTCGGACACGCCCGTCTGGAGCAGCGTGCGCGCGTTGTCCGCGCCCGCCTGATCCGAGAAACTCACGACGACCGATTGCCCGACCCGGTTCACGCCGCCATCGCGGATATTGCGGTCGCGCAGATAGGTGCGCGCATCGGCGGCGTCGGAGTCGAGCTTCTTGTTGAGCGCGCCGGCCATGTCGACCTGCAGCAGGAAGTGCACGCCGCCGCGCAGATCGAGACCGAGGTACATCGGCAGTGCGTGCAGGGCCGTCAGCCAGCGCGGCGAGGCGCTCTGCAGATTCAGCGCGACGATGTACTGCGGATCGCTCGGATCGGTGTTCAGCGCCTTCGAAAGCAGATCCTTCACATGCAGCTGCGTGTCCGTGTCTTTCAGACGCACGCGGATGTTCGCGTTCAGCTGCGAATTGTCGAAGGTGACTTCGTCGGCCTTGATGTTGCTCGCGGCGAGCGCGGCTTCGACGTTCGAAAGCGTGGTCGAGTCGAGCTTGACCGTCGCCTTGCCGCTCGACACCTGAACTGCGGGCGCTTCGCCGAAGAAGTTGGGGAGCGTGTACACGAGGCCGATGACGAGCGCCACCAGCATCACGACATACTTCCAGAGGGGATAACGATTCATGGGAATGGCCGACCGGAAAGTTGGCTTCGGAGGAGAGGGCGTCCGGCGATATGCGCGACGAGCCGGTCTGAAGACCCGGATGGCTCGGTGAGCGAGGCCGCGCCGGACGCGGTGGAACGAGTGGCCTTACAGCGACTTGATCGTGCCCTTCGGGAGAATGGTCGTCACTGCCGCCTTCTGGATGGTGATTTCCGTGCCTTCGGCGATTTCCACGCCGACGTAGGCGTCCGTCACCTTCGTGATCTTGCCGACGATGCCGCCATTCGTCACCACTTCGTCGCCCTTGGCCATGGCGGCGAGCATGTTGCGATGCTCCTTCTGACGCTTCATCTGCGGACGGATCATGATGAAGTACAGCACCGCGAACATCAGGATCAGCGGCAGGAAGCTCATCAGGCTCGATTCCGCGCCACCGGTTGCGCCTTGTGCAAAGGCATTGGAAATGAACGACACGTTGGTCTCTCCGTTGTTACATCGAAATAATTGACTGGAAGTCAGCCCGGCATTCTACCACCCGCACCTGCCCGAAAATGCCCGAATGCGCTTTGCCATCAAGCCGTTACGGACGATTCGCGGGCCTTATCGCAAGCAGTAGAAAGCAGATTGTAAAGCTTGGCGCAACGAAGCCGCGCGTTTTCAATCCACGCCGCGCGCGCGATTCTCCGCGAACGTCTTGCGAAACGCCTCGAACGTATGATTTTCGATCGATTCGCGCACTTCGCCAATGAGTTGCAGGTAATAGTGCAGGTTGTGAATCGTGTTCAATTGCGCGCCGAGAATCTCGCCGACGCGATGCAGATGATGCAGATAGCCGCGCGTGAAGTTCCGGCACGTGTAGCAGCCGCAGGATTCGTCGAGCGGCTTCATCGAGTTCTTGTGCGTCGCGTTCTTGATCTTCAGATCGCCGAAACGCGTGAAGAGCCAGCCGTTGCGCGCGTTGCGCGTGGGCATCACGCAGTCGAACATGTCGACGCCCGCCGCGACGCCCGCGACGAGATCCTCCGGCGTGCCGACGCCCATCAGGTAATGCGGCTTGTCGGCGGGCAGCTTCGGGCCGATGTGATTCAGCACGCGCATCATGTCTTCCTTCGGCTCGCCGACCGACAGCCCGCCGATCGCGAGGCCGTGGAAACCGATGTCCGAGAGGCCCGCGAGCGATTCGTCGCGCAGGTCTTCGAACATGCCGCCCTGCACGATGCCGAAGAGCGCGTTCGGATTGCCTAGCCGGTTGAACTCGTCGATGGAGCGCTTCGCCCAGCGCATCGACATGCGCATGGAATCGGCGGCGTCCTTGTGCGAGGTGGGAATGCCGTTGGTCGAGTAGGGCGTGCATTCGTCGAACTGCATGACGATGTCGGAGTTCAGCACCTTCTGAATCTGCATCGATACTTCCGGCGACAGGAAGAGTTTGTCGCCATTGATCGGCGACGCGAACGTGACGCCATCTTCGGTGATCTTGCGCAGATCGCCGAGCGAAAACACCTGGAAGCCGCCGGAGTCAGTCAAGATCGGCCGGTTCCATCCCATGAACTTGTGCAGGCCGCCGTGCGCGCCGATCACTTCGAGACCGGGACGCAGCCACAAATGGAATGTGTTGCCGAGGATGATCTGCGCGCGGATCTCTTCGAGTTCGCGCGGCTGGATTGCCTTGACGGTGCCGTAAGTGCCGACCGGCATGAAGATCGGCGTTTCGACGACGCCGTGATTGAGCGTCAGACGGCCACGGCGCGCCTGGCCATCGGTCGTCAGCAGTTCGAACTTGAGCCCGTTGTCGGGCGGAGTGTGGGTTGCGGTCATTTGAGTTCCTGCCACTGGAAAACAGTCCAGCGCATCGGTTGAGAAAACTAGTCGCGGCGAGTCAGAAGCATTGCGTCGCCGTAGCTGAAGAATCGGTACTTTTGCTCGATTGCGTGACGATATGCATCGCGAATCGTATCCATGCCGGCGAACGCGGAGACGAGCATCAGCAGCGTCGACTTCGGCAGATGGAAATTCGTCACGAGCCGGTCGACGACGCGAAACGCGTAGCCCGGCGTGATGAAGATATCGGTTTCGGCCTGCGTCGCCGAGAGCGGGCGGTTCGCTTGCGCGGCGTCGCGCGCGGCGGCTTCGAGCGCGCGCATCGACGTCGTGCCGACCGCGATCACCTTGTTGCCGCGCGCCTTCACCGCCGCGATGCGATCGACGAGCGATTGCGGCAGGTCGTACCACTCGCTATGCATCTTGTGCTCCGCGATGTTCTCGACGCGCACCGGCTGGAACGTGCCCGCGCCGACGTGCAGCGTCAGCGTCGCGCGCTCGACGCCGCGTTTTTCGAGTTCGGCGAACAGCGCGTCGTCGAAGTGCAGGCCGGCGGTCGGCGCGGCGACCGCGCCCGGATTTGCCGCATAAACGGTCTGATAGCGCGTTTCGTCGTAGGCGTCGGCGTCGTGCTCGATGTACGGCGGCAGCGGCAAGCGCCCGTATTGCTCGATGAGCGTCAGGCATTCGGCAGGGAAGTGCAGCGTGTAGAACGGCTCGACGCGTTCGCCGACGGTCACGTCGAACGCATCCGCGAGGCGGATCGTCGTGCCTTCGGCCGGGCTCTTGCTCGCGCGGATCTGCGCGAGCGCCGTGGTCGCGCCGGTCAGCCGCTCGACCAGCACCTCGACGCGCCCGCCGCTGGCCTTCTGGCCTGGAAAGCGCGCCTTCAGGACTTTGGTATCGTTGAACACCAGCAGATCGCCGGGTGCGAGCAGGTTCGGCAGCTCGGAGAATCGGCGGTCGACGAGCGCGCCATCGGACACCTCGAGCAGACGGCTCGCGCTGCGCTCGGCGAGCGCGATCTGCGCGATCAGCTCGGGCGGCAGATTAAAATCGAAATCGGAAAGCGTGAACATGGCTTGAACGTAGCGCGAACGGGCGCGAACGAAGTGCAATCGCGCCGAACAAACCTCATATTGTACTTGCGAAGAGAGTCAATGCCCTTGTCCGACCGCCGCGCCGCCGCCACGACCGATCCGCTGACCCTGGAGGAAAGGGACGCGCCGCGTGCCGCCGCGCCGGCGAAAAAGAAGGCGAAAGCGGACGAAAAGCCGAAAACCGTCGTCAAGACGGCGGACAAGCTCGCCAAGCTCGGCCTGAAATCCGACATCGATCTCGTCCTTCATCTGCCAATGCGCTATGAGGACGAAACGCAGATCACGCCCATCGGCGAGCTGATTCCGGGCGACATCGCGCAGACCGAAGGCGTCGTTTTCGACAACGAGATCGCGTATCGGCCGCGCCGTCAGTTGCTCGTGAAAATCCACGACGATTCCGGCGACGAACTCACGCTGCGCTTTCTCAACTTCTACGGCTCGCAGGTCAAGCAAATGGCGATCGGCGTGCGTCTGCGCGTACGCGGCGATGTGCGCGGCGGCTTTTTCGGGCTGGAGATGGTGCATCCGGCGGTACGTCCCGTCGATGACGACACGCCGCTGCCGCAAGCGCTGACGCCGGTTTATCCGTCGACGGCGGGAATTTCGCAGGCGTATTTGCGCAAGGCGATCGACAACGCGATCACGCGCGTCGATCTGCCCGAACTGCTGCCGGCGCCGATCGCGAAGGCGCATTTGCAGCCGCTCAACGTGCCCGGTCTGCTCGACGCCGTGAAGACGCTCCATCATCCGCGCGCCGATTCCGACGAAACCGCGCTGATCGACGGCACGCATCCGGCGTGGACGCGCATCAAGTTCGAGGAACTGCTCGCGCAGCAGTTGTCGCTCAAGCGCGCGCACGAAGAGCGCCGCACGCGCGCCGCGCCCGCGATGCCGCGCCGTGCGCCGGACGACGACGCGTCGCTCGTCGTGCGTCTGTTGCGCGCGCTGCCGTTCGCGCTGACTGGCGCGCAGCAGCGCGTGGTCGCGGAAATCGCGGGCGAACTGACGCTCGCGCATCCGATGCAGCGTCTGCTTCAGGGCGATGTCGGCAGCGGCAAGACGATCGTCGCGGCACTCGCGGCGGCGCAGGCCATCGACGCGGGTTATCAGGCCGCGCTCATGGCGCCGACCGAAATTCTCGCGGAGCAGCACGCGCGCAAGCTGCGCGGCTGGCTAGAGCCGCTCGGGGTCACGGTCGCGTGGCTCGCGGGCAGTCTCAAGGCGAAGGACAAGCGTTCCGCGCTCGAAGCAGCGGCGCTCGGCACGGCGAAACTCGTCATCGGCACGCACGCGATCATTCAGGACGCGGTCGAATTCGCGCGGCTCGGGCTCGTGATCGTCGACGAGCAGCATCGCTTCGGCGTCGCGCAGCGGCTCGCGTTGCGCGCGAAGGCGCTGAACGCGGCTGACGGAAAAGCCGATTTCCAGCCGCATCAACTGATGATGTCCGCGACGCCGATCCCGCGCACGCTCGCCATGACGTACTACGCCGATCTCGATGTCTCGACCATCGACGAACTGCCGCCCGGCCGCACGCCGATTCTCACCAAAGTAGTGTCCGACGGACGGCGCGACGAGATCATCGGCCGCGTGCGCGAGGCGGCGCTGACCGGAAGGCAAGTGTATTGGGTCTGTCCGCTGATCGAAGAAAGCGAGACACTTCAGCTTCAGACGGCCGTTGAAACTTACGAGACGCTCGTCGCCGCGCTGCCGGAACTGCGCGTCGGGCTGGTTCATGGCCGGCTCGCACCCGCCGAAAAAGCCGCCGTGATGGACGCGTTCTCGCGCAACGAAGTGCAATTGCTCGTCGCGACGACGGTGATCGAAGTCGGCGTGGACGTGCCGAACGCATCGCTGATGGTGATCGAGCATGCCGAGCGCTTCGGCCTCGCGCAGTTGCATCAGTTGCGCGGACGCGTGGGGCGGGGCAGCGCGGCGTCCATCTGCGTGCTGATGTACTCGAATCCGTTGTCGCAGACGGCGCGTGCGCGGCTGCAAACGATGCGCGAAACGACCGATGGCTTCGAGATCGCCCGGCGCGACCTGGAAATTCGCGGTCCCGGCGAGTTTCTCGGCGCGCGGCAATCGGGCGAAGCGATGCTGCGATTCGCGAGTCTTGAAAACGACGGCTGGCTGATCGAACCGGCGCGCGCCGCCGCCGATCAGATGCTTGCGCAGTTTCCCGACGCCGTCACGCGCCATCTGGCGCGCTGGCTCGGCGCGCGGGAGCACTATTTGAAGGCTTGACTGAACTCGCGCGGGCCATGTCGGTCCCTATTTAACCTGCGCGGACCGGCGAATCGGCAAAAGTTGTCGAACGGCAGCCGGCGGGTGTATAACTCAAACCTATCGAATCAATGTATTTCATTGGCCTCCAATGACCCTCACCGAATTGAAGTACATCGTCGCGGTCGCGCGTGAACGGCATTTCGGCCGCGCGGCCGAGGCGTGCTTCGTCAGCCAGCCGACCTTGTCGGTGGCAATCAAGAAGCTCGAAGACGAACTGAACGTGCAGATCTTCGAGCGCGGCACGAGCGAAGTCAGCGTAACGCCGATCGGCGAGCAGATCGTGACGCAGGCGCAGCGCGTGCTCGAACAGACGCTCGCAATCAAGGAAATCGCCAAGCAGGGCAAGGATCCGCTCGTCGGACCGCTGCGTCTGGGCGTGATCTATACGATCGGACCGTACCTTCTGCCGACGCTCGTCAAGCAGATGATCAAGTCCGTTCCGCAGATGCCGCTCATGCTCCAGGAGAACTACACGCTCAAACTGATCGAGCTTCTGAAGCAAGGCGAAATCGATGTCGCGATCATGGCGCTGCCGTTCCCTGAAACCGGCCTGATGGTGCGCGCGCTCTACGACGAGCCGTTCGTCGTCGCGATGCCGTCGGGGCACGCGTGGGAGAACCGTGCGAAGATCGATCCGGACGATCTCAAGCAGGAAACCATGCTGCTGCTCGGCAGCGGCCATTGCTTCCGCGATCACGTCCTCGGCGTGTGCCCGGAACTGATGCGCTTCTCGCAGAACGCGGACGGCATCCAGAAGACGTTCGAAGGCTCGTCGCTGGAAACGATCCGCCATATGGTCGCGAGCGGCGTCGGCATTACCGTGTTGCCGCGCATGTCGGTGAGCGAGGTGAAGCCGCACGCGGCGGGCATCGATTCGGGTCTGCTCAGCTACGTACCGTTCGACGAACCCGTGCCGGACCGGCGCGTCGTGCTCGCGTGGCGCAAGAGCTTCACGCGCATGCCCGCGATCGACGCCATCTGCGACGCAATCGCCAATTGCGATCTGCCGGGCGTGAAAAAGCTCGATATGCCGGTCGCCGTGAACTGACTCGGCTGTCCCCACGAAACGCCGCGCTCTGGCAACGGAGCGCGGCGTTTTCTTTTTTGCGGTAGCGCGCGCAAGCGAAACCGGCACTTCGCTTGATCTATCGCATATATAAATTTAATCGAATTATAAAAACCGATAGCTTGAGTTACGATCCTTCTCACATGACGACACAGAGAGGATTTCATGACCGCCGCGACCTTCTTCGACCGCTGGAGTGACCTTCGCCAGATGGCGGTCTCGATCCTCGCCGATTTCGCAAGCGCCGCATGACGCGCGGCCGATCCGCATTCATCTCACGCCGAACCAAAACAGGAGCATCACGATGACGACTCAACGACTCACGACCGCAGCAGGCGCACCCGTCGGCGACAACCAGAACTCGCAGACCGCAGGTCCGCGCGGCCCGGTCACGCTGCAAGACTTCTGGCTCGTCGAAAAGCTCGCGCACTTCGACCGCGAAGTGATTCCCGAGCGCCGCGTGCACGCGAAGGGCTCGGGCGCTTTCGGCACGTTCCGCGTCACCCACGATATCTCGCGCTACACGAAGGCGAAGCTGTTCGCCGACATCGGCAAGGAAACGCCGATCTTCATGCGCTTTTCCACAGTCGCGGGCGAGCGCGGCGCCGCGGACGCCGAACGCGACGTGCGCGGCTTCTCGATCAAGTTCTACACGGAAGAGGGCAACTGGGACGTCGTCGGCAACAACACGCCGGTGTTTTTCATCCGCGATCCGCTGAAGTTTCCCGACTTCATCCACACGCAAAAGCGCGATCCGTACACGAATATGCGCAGCAATGTCGCGGCGTGGGACTTCTGGTCGCGTCATCCGGAATCGCTGCATCAGGTGACGATTCTCATGAGCGACCGCGGCATCCCGAAGAACTACCGTCAAATGCACGGCTTCGGATCGCACACGTTCTCGTTCATCAATGCCGACGGTGAGCGCTTCTATGTGAAGTTCCATTTCAAGTCGCAGCAGCCGCTCGAGAACTATACCGACGCCGAAGCCGCCGCCGCGATCGCCGCCGATCGCGAGAGCGCGCAGCGCGATCTCGTCGACAACATCGACAAAGGCAATTTCCCGCGCTGGAATTTCCGCATTCAGGTGATGACGGAAGACGAGGCTGCGAAGTCGAAGGTGAATCCCTTCGACATCACGAAAGTGTGGTCGCACAAGGACTATCCGCTGATCGACGTCGGCGTGATCGAGCTGAATCGCAATGCGCAGAACTACTTCGCGGACGTCGAGCAGGCCGCCTTCACGCCGGCGAACGTGGTGCCGGGCATTGGCTTCTCGCCGGACCGGCTGTTGCAGGGGCGTCTTTTCTCCTATGGGGACACGCAGCGCTATCGGCTCGGCGTCAACCATCATCAGATTCCGGTGAATGCGCCGCGTACCTCGGTCGCGAACACGTTTCATCGCGATGGCGCGATGCGGACCGACGGCAACCTCGGCGGCCGCGTGAACTACGAGCCGAACCGTTACGGCGAATTCGCGCAGGACGTGAACGCAAACGAGCCGCCGCAAGCGGGCGGGATGGTGCATCGCTACGACCATCGCGAGGACGACGATTACTACAGCCAGCCGGCAGCGCTTTTCAGACTCTTCGACGAAGCCCAGCGCGAACGCTTCTTCGGCAACATCGCGCGGCACATTCATGGCGTGCCGAACGAGATCGTCGCGCGGCAGATCGGGCATTTCCGCCGTATCGATCCGGCGTATGCGCAAGGCGTGATCGATGCGCTCGCGACGCTCGGGCAGACGATCGAAGAGCAGGACACCGCAGCCGTCTGACGGCGGCGCTTTCGGAAACACGGGAGAACACATCATGTCTCAGGCGTTGCATCACATCGCACAGGCCGTCGAGCAGATCGACGCAACGAGCGTTCGGGCATCGCGCGGCGTGCGCGTCGCGATCGCGTTCGGGATCGTCGCGGCGGGATACGGGCTGATCGTCGCGGGCGGTGTCGCGGGCGCGTGATAGCGTCGCCGTGCAATGAATCGTTCCCCGTTTATACGATAAACTGTCGAACGCTCGAAACGCCGCGCGGCAAGCTCTTGCGCGCGGCGTTCGCACCTTTCGAATCAACTCTCTCTCGGAGTCATCATGGCGAAGAAAGGCATTGCACCCGCCGTCAATATCGGCATCAGCGACAAAGACCGCAAGAAGATCGCCGACGGGCTGTCCCGCCTGCTGGCCGACACGTACACGCTGTATCTGAAGACCCACAACTTTCACTGGAACGTCACGGGTCCGATGTTCAACACGCTGCATCTGATGTTCGAGACCCAGTACAACGAACTGGCGCTCGCCGTCGATTCGATCGCCGAACGCATTCGCGCACTGGGCGTGCACGCGCCGGGCAGCTACAAGGACTTCGCGAAGCTGTCGTCGATTCCGGAAGCGGACGGCGTGCCGGCCGCCGAAGACATGATCCGCCAACTCGTGGAAGGCCAGGAAGCCGTCGTCCGCACCGCGCGCGAGATCTTCCCGGCGACGGAAGCCGCGAACGACGAGCCGACCGCCGACCTGCTCACGCAACGCATGCAGACGCACGAGAAGACCGCGTGGATGCTGCGCGCGATGCTGGCCTGAAGCGCTCGGCCTCGACATGACGAAACCCCGCTTTCACGCGGGGTTTTTGCTTTTCGGGCTGATCTAAAATAGCTCGTCGTGAATTTTCGCTCCCAGGTCCGCCATGTTCGCCCGTTTTCCGCTCTACATGCGCCTCGTGCGCCTCGACAAGCCTATCGGCAGCCTGCTGCTCTTGTGGCCGACGCTCAATGCGTTGTGGATCGCGTCGAGCGGCCGTCCGTCGCCGATGCTGCTCGTCATTTTCATCGTCGGCACGATATTGATGCGCTCGGCGGGCTGCGCGATAAACGACTACGCGGATCGCGATTTCGACCGCTACGTGAAGCGCACGGCGGAGCGGCCGATCACATCGGGCAAGATCAAGGCGTGGGAAGCCGTGGCGCTCGCGGCGGCGCTCTCGCTCGTCGCGTTCCTGCTGATCCTGCCGCTCAACACGCTCACGAAGGAACTGTCGGTGTTCGCGCTGTTCGTGGCGGGTTCGTATCCGTTCACCAAGCGTTTCTTCGCGATCCCGCAGGCGTATCTCGGCATCGCGTTCGGCTTCGGCATTCCGATGGCCTTCGCCGCCGTGCAGAACCAGGTGCCGATGCTCGCGTGGATCATGCTCGCGGCGAACGTGTTTTGGTCGGTCGCGTACGACACCGAATACGCGATGGTCGATCGCGACGACGACATCAAGATCGGCATTCGCACGTCCGCGCTCACCTTCGGGCGATACGACGTGCTTGCCGTCATGCTCTGCTACGCGATAACGCTCGCGATTTACGTGGGCATCGGCGTCGCGCTGGGCTTCCGCTGGCCCTACTGGCTCGGCTGGCTCGCAGCGGCGGGCTGCGCGGTTTATCACTATGGGCTGATCCGCAATCGTGAGCGCATGGCGTGCTTCGCCGCGTTCAGGCATAACAACTGGCTCGGCGGGATGTTGTTTGCGGGGATTGCGTTGCAGTATGCACTGTCGAACTGATCCCGTTCGCGTGGATCGGGTGCCGCAACGTGTGCAACGCACGTTGCGACATCGCGCCGCCCGCTGTTTTATTCCGGCCTGCGAAATGGTCTGAGAACGACAAATTTGTTCACATTGAAGTCTCGCGGTCTTATCTTTTGATAAGTTCGCCAAGTTAGGCAACTAGCTAATCCTTTGGGCGCGTCTGAAAGACGCGTTATACACCGCCCGGCAATTCGATTGCGAATGCGCCGGCCTTCCTTCGACAAGCCAACCGAACGCCGCGGGGTATTTCCGCGCGGCTGCATTCGTTCGTTTGCTTTACTTCCAATGTGTCAGTCATGGGTTTTCTCGCTCGCTTCGATCTAGCCGGACTCGCATCCCGAAACGGAGTCACGCATCTCATCGAGACCGGCTATGGACGAGGCGACTCGTGCCGTGCCGCCTTGGGCGCGGGTTTCGCGAAAGCGCTGTCCTGCGAAATCTTCGAACCGCTCTTCGCCGAAGCGGAGCAAAGCGAGCGGCTCAATGTGGTGAACGCGGACAGTCTCACCTTCCTGCGCTCCGATTCGGTGACCGGCGTGCTCGCCGAACAGCGCTGCCTCGTGTTTCTCGACGCACACTATCCGGGCGCGGACCATGGCGGCAAGAGTTACATGAGTCAGGAACACTCTCCGACCGAGCGCCTGCCGTTGCTCGCGGAACTTGAACTCATGCGCGGGCGGGCCAGTGACGCGCTTATCGTGCTGGACGATGTACGCATCTACCGGCGCGAGTTTCAGACAAGCTGCGGGACGCTTCCGGATTGGGCCGAAAACGGCTTCGATCAGGAAGCGGCGTTTCTCGAATTGCTTGCGTCGTTCGACTCCTCGCACACGCTGCACTGGCATTCCGAGGATACGGGCTACGCGGTCCTGTGGCCGCGCGCATGGGGCGAATACGCGCTGAAAAAATGGGTGATGCCCGGCGACCAGACGCAGCCGTTCGCGCTCACCCTAGGCGTTCCCGGCACGACCTGCATCTCGCTCAACCGCCGCTTGCTCGACGCTCGTTTCAGCAATCGCTGGCTCGTGGGCAATGGGCTCGATATCGGCGGCGGCAATGACAGCATCGCGCTGTATCGATCGTTGTTTCCGCGTATCGACAGGGTGACGGTCTACGAGTGGGAGCAGGGCGACGCGCAATATCTCGAGAACGTTCAGGACGACAGCTTCGATTTCGTCTATTCCGGGCACTGCCTCGAACACATGATCGACCCGCGTGTCGCGATGCGCCACTGGTTGCGCGTGCTCAAGCCGGGCGGCCATCTCGTCATCACCGTGCCGGACGAGGATCTCTACGAGCAGGGCATGTGGCCGTCGACGTTCAACGGCGACCACAAGCACACGTTCACCCTATACAAGCGGGAAAGCTGGTCGCCCGTTTCGATCAACGTTGTGGATTTGCTGCGCAGTTTCGAGCGCGAAGTCAGCATCAAGAAGGTCGAGCTTCTGGATCACAGTTTCCTGCACGGCATGGAGCGCTACGATCAGACGCGCACCGCATTCTCGGAATGCGGCATAGAATTCGTCGTGCAGAAACTTTGAGAGCGCGGCGCCCTCAAGCCCCGCCCAACTCATCCCCCATCTCTCTCGCCCGCGCTTCTGCCGCGAGCGCGCCGCGCACGATCGCATCCTTCACGCCTTGCGCCTCGAACGATGCGAGCGCCGCCGCCGTCGTGCCGCCCTTCGACGTCACGCGCTCGCGCAGCACGCTCGCCGGCTCGCCCGATTGCGCGGCCAGTTGCGCCGCGCCGGTGAAGGTCGCGACCGCGAGCGCGCGCCCTTGCTCCTCATCCATACCGAGCTGGCGCGCGGCTTCCTGCATCGCTTCGATGAAATAGAACACGTAGGCCGGGCCGCTGCCGGAGATCGCGGTGACGGCGTCGAGCTTCGCTTCGTCGTCGAACCAGACGGCCGTGCCGACCGCTTCCAGCACTCGCGACGCGAGCGCCTTCGCCGCATCGGCGACGCCAGGCAGCGCGGCGAGCCCCGTCACGCCCATGCCGATCAGCGCGGGCGTGTTCGGCATCGTGCGCACGATCTGCGCGTAGCCGTTCAGCCAGCGCGAAAGATCCGTCGCGCGAATGCCGGCCGCGATGCTGATGATCGTCTGCTTCGACAGATGCGGCGCGAGCGCTTCGGCCACGCTCTTGAGCACTTGCGGCTTCACCGCGAGCACGATCGCGTCGTAGCCGGCGAGCGCTTCGTCGACAGCCGCGCCCGTCGCGATGCCGAACTGCTTCGCCGTGCGCGCGCGCGCTTCGTCGTTGATGTCGATGGCATAGATGTCAGCGGGCGCCGTGCCGCGCTTGATGAGACCGCCGATGAGCGCCGCGGCCATGTTGCCGCCGCCGATGAATGCAATTTTCATGGTTGATGACGAAGTCAGTTGGTGTAATTGCGCGCGCCGAAAATCGCGGTGCCGATGCGGACCATCGTCGCGCCTTCGAGCACGGCCGCTTCGAGATCGGCGGACATGCCCATCGACAGCGTGTCGAGATCGAGGCCGTCGGCGCGCAGCGCGTTCATCAGTTCGCGCAGGCGCGCGTGCGGTTCGCGTTGCGCGTCGAGTGTTTCGGCGGGTTCGGGAATCGCCATCAGGCCGCGCAGACGCAAGCCCGGCAGGGCGGCGACCGCATGCGCGAGCGCGGCGGCCTCATCCGGTTCGACGCCGCTCTTCGATGCCTCGCCGCTCACGTTCACCTGCACGCATACGTTGAGCGCGGGCGCGCTTGGCGGACGTTGTGCGGAAAGACGTTCGGCGATCTTCAGGCGATCGATGGAATGCACCCAGTCGAACTGCTCGGCGACGACCTTCGTCTTGTTCGATTGCAGCGGCCCGATGAAATGCCATTCGATTTCGCCGCGCAGATCCGCGAGCTCGGCGATCTTCGCGATGCCTTCCTGCACGTAGTTCTCGCCGAACGCGCGCTGGCCGGCTTCGAAGGCGGCGCGCACGTCGTCGGCGGGAAAGGTCTTGGACACGGCGAGCAGCTTGACGGAATCCGCATCGCGCGACGCTTCGTGCGCCGCCTTCGCGATGCGTTGCCGGACTTCTTCGAGATGTTGGGCGATGGACATGCTTGAGGCTCGGGACGGTCGAGCCGCTCATTATACGAAGCGGCCTCAACCGTACAGCAGATGTTCCAGCAGTTGAATCCAGTGCGTGACGGGCGTCGACGTGCCGCTTTGCAGATGCGCGATGCAGCCGACATTCGCCGACACGATCATCTGCGGTTCCAGCTTTTCCAGCCGGTCGAGCTTCTGATTGCGCAGCGTGTACGAGAGCTTCGGCTGCAAGACCGAATACGTGCCCGCCGATCCGCAGCACAGATGGCTGTCCGCAGGCAGGCGCACTTCGAGGCCGAGCGCGGTCAGCAGATGCTCGACGCGTCCGCGAATCTGCTGCCCGTGCTGCAGCGTGCACGGCGGATGAAATGCGACCGTATGCACGCCGCGCCGCCGCGCGAGCGCGACCAGCTCTTCTTCGTACATCGGCAGGATTTCGGCGAGATCGCGCGTGAGATCGACGATCTTTTGCGCCTTCGCCGAGTACGCCGGATCGTTGCGCAGCAGATGCGCGTATTCCTTGACGGTCGCGCCGCAGCCCGACGCGTTCATCACGATCGCCTCGACGCCGTTTTCGACATACGGCCACCATGCGTCGATGTTGTTGCGCACGTCGTCGAGCGCGTCGTCGTTGTAGCCGAGATGCAGGCGGATCGCGCCGCAGCAGCCCGCGCCCGGCGCCGTGACGATCTCGATGCCGAGCGCGTCGAACACGCGCGCCGTCGCGGTGTTGACGTTGGGCATCATCGCCGGCTGGACGCATCCGGCGAGCATCAGCATCTTGCGTTCGTGCTTGTTGGTCGGCGCGGCGAGCGGGCGCTCGGGCAGCGGAATCTTCGCGCGCAGCTTTCGCGGAAGAATGCCGCGGAACTGCTGACCGAGCTTCATCGCGGGCGTGAAGAGCGTGCTGTTCGGCAGGAAGCTTGCGAGCAGACGCCGTTGCAGACGCTGACGCATCGGCCGCTCGACCTTTTCTTCGACGACCTTGCGCCCGATCTCGACGAGCTTGCCGTATTGCACGCCGGACGGACACGTGCTTTCGCAATTGCGGCAGGTGAGGCAGCGGTCCAGATGCAGTTGCGTGCTGCGCGTGACGGGCGCGCCTTCGAACATCTGCTTCATCAGATAGATGCGCCCGCGCGGCCCGTCGAGCTCGTCGCCGAGCAACTGATACGTCGGGCAGGTCGCCGTGCAGAAGCCGCAGTGCACGCACTTGCGCAGAATGGCGTCGGCTTCGTCGCCATCGGCCGTGCCGCGGATGAAATCGGCGAGATTGGTTTGCATCGATGCGCCTAGAAGTCTGGATACAAACGCGCGCGATTGAAGATGCGCGCCGGATCGAACGCAACTTTCAATCCACGGTGAATTTTCATGAGCGGCGCGGGCAGCGGCGTGAAAACGCCTGCATTGCGATCGTAGGCGGAGCCGGCGCGGAAGATCGTCGCGTGGCCGCCCGCCTGTTTCGCGCTGATGCGCACGGTTTGCGGATCGGTGTCGGTGATCCACCAGCGTTGCGCGCCGCCCCATTCCATCAGTTGCGCGCCCGGCAGATGCAGCGGCTCGGCGATCGACGGCAAAGCGAGCCGCCACAGCGCCGAACGCGGTTCGATGACAGCGAAGAACGGATCGGTCTGTTCGCGCATGCCGATCCAGAATCGGTCGGCTTCGACCGCATCGACGACCTCGCCGCCGAGCGTGTTGCGCGCGGTTTTCACGGCGGCTTCGGCGCCCGCGAGACGCAGCGCGAGCGTGCCGTCGCGCCACGCGCTGCCGCAGATCGGCAGCGGATGCCCGCCCCATTCGTTGAGCTTGCGCACGCCGTCTGTCGCGTGCATGTCGAATTTCAGCGTGGCTTCGGCGACGGGGCGCGGCAGCACCTTGATCGACAGTTCGAGAATCAGGCCAAGCGTGCCGAGCGATCCGGCGAGCAGGCGCGACACGTCATAGCCCGCGACATTCTTCACGACTTGCCCGCCGAAGTGCAGCACTTGTCCGTGGCCGTTCATGACGACCGCGCCGAGCACGAAGTCGCGCGGCGCGCCGGTCCATGCGCGTCGCGGGCCCGCAAGCCCCGCGGCGATGCAGCCGCCGAGCGTCGCGTTGCGCCCGAAATGCGGCGGCTCGAACGGCAGCATCTGATTGTGCTCACGCAGCGCGGCTTCGATTTCGGCGAGCGGCGTGCCGCTTCGAGCGGTGATGACGAGCTCCGCCGGATCGTACGCGATGATGCCGCGATACGCCCGCGTGTCGAGGATCTCTCCCTGGAGCGTTTGACCGTACCAGTCCTTCGTGCCGCCGCCGCGAATACGCAGCAGCGTGCCGGTTTCTGTGGCCCGGGCGATCCTCTCCGACCAGCCGGCGACGACGTCGTCCTGTTCCATGGGTGTTCCGCTCTCGAATTCTGGTTTTCTATGGCAGTCCGGTCGATTGTACCGGCCGCTTAACGGCGCCACACGCGGGGAAACGTGGATAGCGGAACGCGTTCTCCCGGCTAGAAGCGCGGCAACTCGGGGTGCGGCAACAGGCCGCCGCGCACGTGCATCTTGCCGTATTCGGCGCAGCGCGCGCGCGTCGGAATGCCCTTGTCGGGGTTGAGCAGACCCGGCGGATCGAACGCGCGCTTCACGGCGAAGAACGCGTCGCGCTCTTCGGGCGAGAATTGCACGCACATCGAATTGATCTTCTCGATGCCGACGCCATGCTCGCCCGTCACCGTGCCGCCGAGTTCGACGCACGCCTCCAGGATGTCGCAGCCGAACGCTTCCGCGCGATGCCACTCGTCGAGATCGTTGCCGTTGAAGAGAATCAGCGGATGCATGTTGCCGTCGCCCGCATGGAACACATTGATGCAACGCAGCGCGTACTTCTTCTCCATCTCTTCGATGCGCGCGAGCAGCGGCCCAATCGCGCGGCGCGGCACGGTGCCGTCCATGCAGTAATAGTCCGGCGAGATGCGGCCCGCCGCCGGAAAGGCGTTCTTGCGGCCCGACCAGAACTTGAGGCGCTCGGCTTCTGAACGCGAGATCTGGATGCGCGATGCGCCGTGTTCGCGCAGCACCGCCGTCATGCGGACGATTTCCTCGGCGACTTCATCGTGCGTGCCGTCGGATTCGCATAGCAGGATCGCGGCGGCGTCGAGATCGTAGCCCGCGTTGACGAATTCCTCGACGGCGCGCGTCGCGGGCTTGTCCATCATTTCGAGTCCGGCCGGGATGATGCCCGCCGCGATGATCGCGGCAACCGCGTTGCCGCCTTTCACGACATCGTCGAAGCTCGCCATGATGACTTGCGCGGTCTGCGGCTTCGGAATCAGCTTGACGGTGATCTCCGTGACGATCGCGAACATGCCTTCACTGCCGATCATCACCGCGAGCAGATCGAGGCCGGGCGCATCGGGGCCGAGCGAGCCGAATTCGATGACATCGCCGTCCATCGTCACCGCGCGCACGCGCAGGACGTTGTGAACCGTGAGCCCGTATTTCAGGCAGTGCACGCCGCCCGAGTTTTCGGAGACGTTGCCGCCGATCGTGCACGCAATCTGCGACGACGGATCGGGCGCGTAGTAGAGGCCGAACGGCGCGGCGGCTTCCGAAATGGCGAGATTGCGGACGCCCGGTTGCACGGTCGCCGTGCGCGCGTACGGATCGACCTCGATGATCTTCCGGAAGCGCGCGAGCGACAGCACGATGCCGTGGCGGATCGGCATCGCGCCGCCGGAGAGGCCGGTGCCCGCGCCGCGCGGAACGATCGGCACGGCGAGACGCGCGCAGATCTGCACGACGCGCTGCACCTGCGCTTCAGTTTCAGGCAGCGCGACGGCGAGCGGCAAACGCCGATACGCGGCGAGGCCGTCGCATTCGTACGCGGCCGTGTCTTCCTCGCGAAAGAGCAGACAGTGCGTCGGCAGCACGGCCATCAGCGCCTGCACGACTTCACGCTGACGCGCGGCGAGCTGATCTTCGGTCAGCGCGGGCGCGTCTTCGTGCGGCAGATTCGGCGACATCTGCTCGGCTTTGAGCTCGTCGGGTGCGTTCACGTCTCCTCCTTGTTCGATGACCGCGCGGTCGGCGCCGCGTCTTCATGCGTGCATCTTGCGCGACTTCGTCAGCCTTCGAAAGCGAAGATTTTCCCCGGATTCATCAGATTCTTCGGATCGAGCGCCTGCTTGATGGCACGCATCGTGTCGACGGCGTCCTCGCCGTGTTCGTCGATCAGAAAGCCCATCTTGTGCAGCCCGACGCCGTGTTCGCCGGTGCAGGTGCCGCCCATCCTCAGCGCGCGTCCGACGATGAGCCGATTGATACGCTCGGCTTCTTCGAGCTCTTCGGGCTTGGCCGGATCGAGCAGCATCGCGACGTGGAAATTGCCGTCGCCCACATGCCCGACGATCGGACTCGGCAAGTACGAGCCTTGCAGGTCCTTCTCCGTTTCCTCGACGCATTCGGCGAGGCGCGAGATCGGCACGCAGACGTCGGTCGTGACGGCGCGGCAGCCGGGCTTCAGTTGCAGCATCGCGAAGTAGGCGGAATGGCGCGCGTTCCAGAGACGGCTGCGATCTTCGGGGCGCGTCGCCCACTCGAAGTCCTCGCCTTTGTTTTCCGCGACGATGTCCTGCACCGTCTGCGCCTGTTCCGCGACGCCGGATTCGGTGCCGTGGAATTCGAAGAACAGCATCGGCGATTCGCGCAGCGTCAGATTCGAATGCTTGTTGATGGCGCGCACGGCGAGCTTGTCGACGAATTCGACGCGCGCGATCGGCACGCCCATCTGAATGGTTTCGATGACGGCGCGCACGGCGTCGCCCATCGACGGAAACGCGCACACGGCCGCCGAAATCGCTTCGGGCTGCGGATAGAGGCGCACGGTGATTTCGGTGATGACGCCGAGCGTGCCTTCCGAGCCGACGAAAAGACGCGTGAGGTCATAGCCCGCCGACGATTTGCGCGCGCGCGTGCCGGTTTTGATGACGCGGCCATCGGCGAGGACGACGGTGAGCGCGAGGACGTTCTCGCGCATCGAGCCGTAGCGCACGGCGTTGGTGCCGGAGGCGCGCGTCGCGGACATGCCGCCGATGCTCGCGTCCGCGCCCGGATCGATCGGAAAGAAGAGGCCGGTGTCTTTGAGCGCTTCGTTCAGTTGCTTGCGCGAGATGCCGGGCTGCACGGTGACGGTGAGGTCTTCGGCGTTGATCGAGACGACCTGGTTCATCTCCGACAAATCGATGGAGACGCCGCCTTGCACCGCGAGGAGATGGCCTTCGAGCGACGAGCCGTTGCCGTAGGGGATGATCGGGACGTCGTGTTCGGCGCAGAGCTTGACGATGGCTTGCACTTCGTCGGTGCTGCGCGCGAAGACGACGGCATCGGGAAGTTGCGGATCGAACGGCGATTCGTCGCGGCCGTGGTGTTCCCGCACCGCTTGCGCAGTGGAGACGCGGTCGGCGAATTGCTGCTTCAGGGCATCGAGAAGCGCGGCGGCGAAGGGGCGTTTCTGAAGCGCCTGATGTTCGGTGGGGTGATTCACGTGCGTGTCTCCGGGCGGTGCGGCTTTGGTTTCTGTTCTGGGCGTGGCTTTCTATCTCATTTTACGCCGTCGAGGAGCCGGTCGGCGCCGCGGGCTTCGCGCGGAGGCGCGTGCCTATAATGGGTCGGGGTTTTTGTCCGCTTTTCAGGAGTCGATGATGGGTCACCGCTTGAGCAAGATCGCCACGCGTACCGGCGATGATGGAACGACGGGTCTTGGCGATGGAAGCCGCGTTTCCAAGGACGATGCGAGGATTGCTGCAATCGGGGATGTGGATGAGTTGAATTCGTGTATCGGCGTCCTTCTGTGTGAGCCGATGCCTTCAGATGTGCGCGATGCTTTAACTCGGATCCAGAACGATTTGTTTGATTTGGGCGGGGAGTTGTCGATTCCGGGGCATTCGATGATTCAGGAATCGCATCTTGCTCAATTAGACGCGTGGCTGGAGGAGTACAACGCGACATTGCCGCCGCTCAAGGAATTTATTTTGCCGGGTGGGTCAAGGGCGGCGGCGCTGGCGCATGTTGCGCGCACTGTCTGCCGTCGGGCAGAGAGGGCTATTGTCGCGTTGGGGCGCATTGAAACTGCTGGGGTTAATGAGGCGCCGCGGAGGTATGTGAATCGGTTGTCGGATTTGATGTTCGTACTGGCGAGGATCTTAAACCGTGCTGACGGTGGCGAGGATGCGTTGTGGCGGCGCTAGGTCTTGAGCATGTACGTACCTCGTTACCAGTTCATCTATCGATTCATGAAGCGGAGCGGGCGAATCAACTGCATGCTGATTTGCGCTTCACCTATGCGGAAATACTTGGCATGTTAGCTTCGCGGGGCAGTGAGCGTTTTTTCAGATTGGCTGGGTCTTGCTCAGTCAAGAAAAATTCTTCGTCCTTGTATCGTTGAAGGCAAATATTAATGTTGCACTCTGCCAAGATTGCCGAAAATCAACTCTCCGGACAGTTGAGTCGCGCATAAAAATCAAACTGTACGAAGATCATGCGATTTATTTAACTAACTTTAAGGCGCGATTGAGGCATCAGATCCCGTTTTGAAAAAGGATCTTTAGGCGAGGTGCGAATTATCTTTTTCCGCACCTCCGCAAGAGTAGAGTTACTAGTTTCCTCCACCCCTCACAACCCGCCGCTGCTTCACCGCTTCCGCCAGTCCTTCAAGCACGCCGACACTCTCATCCCACCCGATACAGGCATCGGTAATACTCTGCCCGTACGTCAACTCGCACCCTTCCTTCAAATCCTGCCGCCCGGCAACGAGATGCGATTCCACCATCACGCCGACGATCCGGTCATCTCCAGCCGCAAGCTGCTTACCAATATCCTCACAAACCGGAACCTGATTTTCATGCTTCTTCGAGCTATTAGCATGACTCGCATCGATCATTAACCGCGCCGCCAACCCCGCCTTCCCGATATCCGAGCAAGCCGCATCCACACTCGCAGCATCATAATTAGGCGCTTTCCCTCCGCGCAAAATGATATGGCAATCCTCATTCCCCGCGGTAGAAACGATCGCCGAATGCCCGCCCTTGGTCACTGAAAGAAAATGATGCGGCTGGGAAGCCGCCTTAATCGCATCGACGGCGATCTTTACATTTCCGTCAGTGCCATTCTTGAACCCAACAGGACAGGACAGCCCCGAAGCCAATTCCCGATGAACCTGCGATTCCGTCGTCCTAGCCCCAATCGCCCCCCACGAAATCAAATCGGCGATGTACTGTGGGCTAATCATGTCGAGGTATTCGGTCCCGGCCGGCAGCCCAAGCTCGTTGACATGCATGAGCAATTCCCGCGCAGCCCTCAATCCATCATTGATCTTGAAGCTGTTATCCATATACGGATCGTTGATGAGCCCCTTCCATCCAACGGTGGTACGCGGCTTTTCGAAGTACACGCGCATCACGATCTCAAGCTCACCCGCAAAGCGACGACGCTGCTCGATCAGCCTCCCCGCGTATTCCATAGCGGCCTTGGGATCATGAATCGAGCAAGGCCCGATGATGACGATCAGCCGGTCATCCATCCCATGAAGAATGCGGTGCATCGACTGCCGCGCGTTATAGATCAGCTCCGAAACCGGCTCGGCGCAAGGGAATTCGCGGATCAGATGCGCGGGCGGGGTCAGCTCTTTCAGTTCACGGATACGAACGTCATCGGTATTGTGCGGGGGCATGTCGGTTCTCCAGCGGCAGCGTGCGAATCAAACTATGAGACGAAAAAAAACCGCCAGACTCGCTGGCGGTTTTTTCGGGAATTCGGTTTGTTCAACCTGTGTACGACTCACCCTCTCGATCCGCCAGCGGTCTGAGATGCCAAAAGAAATAAAAATAAAACTTGGCGGACATGATGGATCGAAAAAGAAACCGGACGTCGGTCGAAAAAAGTTGTGACTGCTTTTATAACCTCAAACGTGCAGCGCTGACAACCCTGCACACGCAAAAACGCGGACAATCCGCATCGAACGAAACGAAGACGCTACGTCCACGCCCGATCGATGCGGAAATCCCGCATGCACGCGGTGGGCGATCAGACCGTGCCGCCGACCGTCATCTTCTCGATACGCAACGTCGGCTGACCGACGCCCACCGGCACGCTCTGTCCTTCCTTGCCGCAGACGCCGACGCCGCTATCCAGCGACATGTCGTTGCCGATCATCGTCACGTACTTGAGCGACTCAGGCCCGCTGCCGATCAGCGTTGCGCCCTTCACCGGATACGTGATCTTGCCGTTCTCGATCATGTACGCCTCGGACGCCGAGAACACGAACTTGCCGTTGGTGATATCGACCTGACCGCCGCCGAAGTTCACCGCATACAGGCCGTTCTTCACCGACGCCAGAATCTCCTGCGGATCCTTGTCGCCGTTGAGCATGTACGTGTTGGTCATGCGCGGCATCGGCAGCGCGGCGTACGATTCGCGGCGCGCGTTGCCCGTCACCGGCATCTTCATCAGGCGCGCGTTCAGCGAATCCTGAATGTAGCCCTTGAGAATGCCGTCTTCGATCAGCGTCGTGCACTGCGTCGGATTGCCTTCGTCGTCGATATTGAGCGAGCCGCGCCGATTCGGCAGCGTGCCGTCATCGACGACGGTGACGCCCTTCGCCGCGACCTGCTCGCCGATGCGTCCCGCGAACGCCGACGAGCCCTTGCGGTTGAAATCGCCCTCCAGGCCGTGTCCGACCGCCTCGTGCAGCAACACGCCGGGCCAGCCCGGCCCGAGCACGACGGTCATCGCGCCGGCCGGAGCAGGGCGCGCTTCGAGATTGACGAGCGCGGCATGCACGGCATCGTCGACGTACTTCTGGAGGATCGCGTCGGTGAAATAGCCGTAGTCGAAACGCCCGCCGCCGCCGCCGGTGCCGATTTCGCGCCGGCCGTTCTGCTCGGCGATCACCGTCACGGAGACGCGCACGAGCGGGCGCACATCCGCCGCGAGCGCGCCGTCGCTGCGCGCGACCAGCACGACATCGTATTCGCCGGCCATGCCGGCCATCACTTGCGTAATGCGCGGATCTTTCGCCCGCGCCATTTGCTCGACGCGTTCCAGCAATTTCACCTTGGCGGTGGCGTCGAGCGAATGCAGCGGATCGGCGGCGAGATAAAGATCGCGGCCCGACACGCCCGTAAGCGTGCTCGCCGGCTTGATCTTGTGCTTGCCGCCGCCCGCCTTGGCGATCGCGCGCGTGGCGATCGCGGCCTGACGGATGGATTCGGGCGAGAGGTCATCGGAATACGCGAACGCGGTGCGCTCGCCCGACACGGCGCGCACGCCGACGCCCTGATCGATGCTGAAACTGCCCGATTTGACGATGCCTTCTTCGAGACTCCACGCTTCGCTGCGCGTGGACTGGAAATAGAGATCCGCGTAATCGACGCGATGCGTGAAGATTTCCGCCAGCGTGCGGGTGATCAGGCCTTCGTCGAGGCCGTAGGGCGTGAGCAAAACGTCCTTCGCCGTGACCAGGTTACGAATGCCGGGTTCGATGATATTCATGCGGTGCCTATTGCGTGTTCTGTGACGAGTTCGATGATATTTGCAGACGATTTGCAGCCTATTCTACGTTCCGATTCGCTCACATCATGTGCGGGGAGAAACCCGCGTCTTCAAGTTCGCGCGTGCTTCAACGGAGCACGCGATGCCGGTAAGCCGGCAAACTCTGTCGCACGGCGGCGATGCGCTTCAGATCGATGCCGCCGATCACGACGCCCGGTCCTTCATCCTCCACATCGACGATTTCGCCCCACGGATCGATCAGCATGCTGTGACCCCACGTGCGCCGTCCGTTCTCGTGATTGCCGCCTTGCGCCGCCGCGAGCACGTAACACTGATTCTCGACGGCGCGCGCCGTGAGCAGCGTCTGCCAGTGCGCGCGGCCGGTCGTGTAAGTGAACGCGGATGGCACGACCATCAGCGCGCAATCGCCGAGCTTTCGATACAACTCCGGAAAGCGCAGGTCGTAGCACACCGACAATCCCACGCGTCCGAACGGCGCGTCGAATGAGCGTACTTCGTTCCCCGGACAGATCGTGCGCGCTTCGTCGAACGATTCCTCGCCCTTTTCGAAATTGAACAGATGAATCTTGTCGTAGCGCGCGACCTGCTGGCCGCGCGGATCGAAGACGAGCGTCGTGTTCATCACGCGATCCGGTTCCGGCGACTGCAACGGCAACGTCCCGCCGATGATCCATACGCCGTGTTCGCGCGCCGCGTCGGAAAGGAACCGCTGGATCGGCCCGTCGCCCGGCGTTTCGCGTATCGCGAGCTTATCGGTGTCCTTGAAACCCATGTAGCAGAAATATTCGGGCAGGAGCACCAGTTGCGCGCCGCTTCGCGCAGCCTGGGCGATAAGCCGTCCGGCGTCCGCGAGATTCCGGTCGCGGTCCGGCGCGCTGACCATCTGCAGCGCGGCGACCTGAAACGGGGCCGCGCTTTCGCTCGATCTTTCGCTCATGTCTTGGGTGCGCTGTCTAAAAAGGGGACGAAAACCGCGCCGCCGAACGCCCGTTTTCAGCGGGCAGCGGCCGGAGCCACGGCGGCGGGGGGTGTTTCGATCTTACCCTGATCGCCAGTGAGCCGCTTAACGACGGGTTTGCTCCACGAGCCGGTGATCGAATAGTCGAGCGCGAACGCTTTCTGAATCGACGCCGACAGCGCGAGATCGGCGGCGAGCGCGCCGAGGCCGAGCAGCGGATTGATGACCGCCGCGCCCAGTGCGACCGCGCCGGCGCCGACGGTCGGAATCACCTTGACGTGGAGGTCTTGCGTCTGCTTCGGCATATCGACGATGCCCTGCATCTGCACGCGCGCCGGCGACGTGACCATCAGGAAGTCGTCCGTGCGGCTGATGCCATCGACGATCGTCGCGTTGCCGGTGATCTTCTCGAACGGCAGGCCCTTGCCGACGACATCCTCGAAATGCAGCGTCAACAGGCTCGCGAGACTGCGCAGGCTGAAGACGCCGAGCCACTTCGCCGAGCCCGGCGCACGCAGAATCTGCCCGTGACGCAGATCGACGGCGACGTTGCCATCGAGCGTGTTCACGTCGACGGCCGTCGGCCCGCCGTTCCACGCCGCGTGACCCGACACGGTTCCGCTGCCCGAACCGACCACGTGCGGCGCGCCGAAACGGTCGATCAACTGGCCGCCGTTCTTCACGTCGAGCTTGAAGTTGAGCGACGTGCGGCGCGGAGTGACGTCATCGGCCTGACTGCGCATCGCGTCCGGTTGCGCGGCGGCCTGCACGACGCCGCCCGGCAGCGTGCGCCACGTCGCGTTCGCGGTGAGCGTCGCGTCGGGGTTCGCGAGTTCGAGTTTGTCGAGCGTCCAGATCGGCTCATCGGCGATGACTTCGTTATGTGCGTCGACTTCGAGCCGGCCGAGGTCGTGGTCGCGGAACACGATCTCGTTCACGATGAGATCGATCGTCGGCATGTTGCGCGGCGGCTTCATCACGAGCTTGCCGGCGGCATCGTGCTCCTTCTTCTCCGGAATCACGATCTTCGCGAAGCGCGCCTGCAACGCGCCGGGGCTTTCCTTCTTCGCGCCGGGCGTCCACGAGACATCGCCCAAAATCTGATTCGACGCGATGTTCGCTTGCCATGTGCGATCGGTCTCGCTTTCACTCGCGGCAATCGCGACGTTCTCCCAGCGCCGGTCGAGCAGATTGAGCGTCGTGAAATGGATGGCGGCGCGCGTTGGGATGAATTGCTTCACGTTCTCGCTCATCGGTGCGCGCGGCGCGTTCGCGTCGGCGGGCGAGTCGGCGGGCGAGTCAGGCATCGCGGCGCTGAGTTCGGCGAAAGTCTTGCGCCAGGCATCGGCATCGAATTCGTTCAGATCGGCGGTCGCGCTCACGCCTTCGGCCGGCAAATCCGCCGGCTTGTTCAGGCCGATCGCGCCGCGCACGACCTTCACGCGCGCGCGCATGTTCATCGGCTCGGCGACGTTCTGCGGATCGATCTTGACCTGAGCCTTGCCGATCTGCTGAAACACGTAATGCGCGGCCACCGGGCCGACGTTCAACTGCGCGTCATGCAGATCCGGCGCGCCGCCCGATGATGGCTGGAAGCTGAAGGTGAGCGGCATCGGCGCGCCTTTCGCCTTGCCGAACGGCGCGGGCAGATCGATGCCGAGTCCGGTCAGATCCGAACTCGCCTGCACGACCGGCAGCGCGTTCTTGACGCCGTGAACGTGCATCTCGTAAGGCGCGGCGCCGTCGATGCGCTTCATGAAAGCCGCGACTTGCGGCGTCATCGGCTTGTTGAGGCGGCCCGCGGCATCCGCGCCGATGCGTCCGTTCACGTCGAACGCATAGCTGCCGTCCGCCTGCACGCCGCCCTTGGCGCGCACATCGCCGCCGAGCAATTGCGCCGAGAGGCCATTGAGCGTGACGGTTTTCGCGGCGAAATCGGCACGGCCGCGCAGATGCGAGAGCGGCGGCAGATTGGCGTACCTGACTTCGTTGTCGGCGAAGGTGAGCGAGCCTTTGTACTCCGGCTTGATCGGCGGCTGCGGCGCGGGCGGCCGATAGCGCGGAATGCCGAGCGTGAGCGCGAGATCCGCGTTGCCTTTTGCGTCGATCTTGCGGGTCGCGTGCTTCGCCATCAGGCCGAGCGAGCTGTCGTCGACGTACTTCAGCATGTCGGCGAGCGGGCCGCGCGCCTTGCCGTCGATCCACAGCTTGGTTTCGCGATTGCCCGTATCGTCGATGCGCCCGACGACCTTCGAGACCTTCACGCCACGATAATGCCCGCGGCCGATATCGAAGCCGAGCTTGTTCTGCGCGAGCGTGAACGTCCCGTCGATACCCTCGAACGCCGGCCAGAAGTTCGGCAGGCCGTTGGCCATCTTGCGCGGCGGGAAGGGCGTGGGATCGAACTTGCCACCGGTGAACGGCGCCTCGATGCGGAAGATGCCCGCATCGGGAAATTTCGCGTACGGAAAGCGCGTGAGATCGCCGTGCACTTCGATCGTCCCGTTCTTCGCGACGCCCGCCTGCAGCGCATGGCCGAGATAGACGCGCACGCGCTCGTTGAGGCTCGTCGGCAGATAGCGCACGAGACTCGTCACTTTCAGATGCGAGACCTTCGCCTTCAGATCGAGATTGCCGCGCCCGTGGCCCTGATTCCAGTAGTCCGCGGTGGCCTCGCCTTCGGCATCCGCGTTCTTCACGCGCAGCGTCTCCAGATGCAGCGTGAACGCGCGGCGCAGTTCGCCGGGCGCGATCGCATCGGCGACGGTCCAGCGCGCGCGGCCTTGCAGCGAATCGAAGACGAGGCGCGGATCGTCGAACGCGCCGGGAACGGTGACGGCGACGTTCTTCGTGTCGATCGTGATGTGGCCGCCTTTCTCGTTCGCGTCGACGCTGCCCCACAGATTCTCGACGCCCGGAATGCCGGCGCGCGGATGGTTGTTGATCGTGAGCCCGGGCGGCGGCTCCTGCGCCTGCACGCTCAGGCCGTTGAGATCGCCCTTGAACGCGTAGTGCAGAAGCGGCGCGTCGCCCTTCTTGCGCTGCTGCTGCGCTTCTTCCTCGGTCTTCGGCGCGGCGCGCTCGGTGTAGATCGTGTAATCGGACACCTGGCCGCGCGGATTGAAGCGCACGAGCTCGTTGAGGATCTTCGCCGGCAGCGGCAGTGCGCGCGCGAATTCCGCGAGGATGCCGATATCGACGCTATCGCCCGTCAGCCGCAGCAATTGCCCCTTGCCGACCGAAGGCAGCCGGTACGTGGCCGTCAGCGCGCGCGACACGAGCAGACGCGCGACCGGCGTGCCGTCGTCGAGCGGCAACTGGCCGAACTCCGCGTGCAGGTCGCGCAGATCGAGCGTGTACGCGTTGTCGCTTTTGTCGATGTTCCAGTTGAAGCTGGCGATCGGAAGATCGAGGCGCGGCTGCGTCGGGCGCGTGCGCAGCGCGACGTTCGCGCCGGTCAGGTCGCCGGTCGCGTTCTGCAATTGGCCGCCCGCGAAGTTCAGCCAGATCTGGTTGTTGATGCGGCCGCTGTACATCTGGAACGGCAGCTTCACGTAGCGCGCGAGCGTCGGCAGATCGACGGGACCGGTCGAAACGTAGAGACGGCCGGTCCAGTTCGCGGGCGCGCCCATCGCCGAGAAGGGTTGATGACGGAAGTCCGCGCGGAAATCGAGCGGGCCGTGCAGCACGTCGCCATCGGCGGGCGCCTTGAGCGCAAGCCGATGACGCGCGCCGTCGTTGACGATCGCGAGGTGCAGGCGCTTGAACGCGATCTCGGGCGCGGCGCGCTGCGCGTCGCGCCAGCGCAGCGTGCCATCGCGCAGAAGAATGCGGTCCTGGCCGAGCAGCCAGGTCGTGAATGCGTTCGAACCGGTGCGATGCGTGGGAATCGGCACGCCCGCGACAGTAACCGCGCCATCGGCGTTGCGCGCGATGATGACATCGGGTCCGTCGACGGTCAGATCGGCGAGCTTGGGCCGCAGATGCAGCAGCGATCCCCACGCGATGCTCGCGCTCGCGTGCGGCACGGCGAGGCCCGGCGAGCCATCGGCGGCGTCGATGCGCAGGTTGTCAATATCGATCGTCGGCGAGAGCCCGGACCATCGCGCGGAAATCCTGCCGATGCGCAACTGGGCGTGAATCTGCGATGAGACGAGTTGCTCGATCCGCGGCCGGAACGAATCGACCTGCGGCATGACGATATAGCGCAGGCCGACATACACGCCCGCCACCGCGAAATACGCGATGGCCGCAATGACGAGAAGGAATTTGAAGACGCGCGCAAGCACGCGCTCGGCGTTGCCGCTGGGCCTGGCTTGTCCAACTTCGGTCGGGTCGACGGATCGTCTGCTGTCGGACATGCTGCTGCTGTTCGGCGATATGGTAGTTTTGCGTGTTTGACGCTGAAATGTAACACGGGCATTGCGGCGACGGCCGCTGCCTGCGCACTCGTGGAGGCTCGCTGAGCCGCGCCCGGCAAGACTTGCGGCGCGGTGTTATACCGCGATGCCTTTCCGGAAGCAATGAGCGAACCTAACCTTTCATGACCGACGCAACTCTTCTCAGTTCCGATTATTCCAACTATGCGGCGCGCGCGTACTCGGCGCGTCCCGAACTGGCGTCGAATGTCGCGCAATGGGCGCAGACGCGCATCACGCGTGGGTGGATCGAAGCGCGGCTGGACGCGCACTGCACGCCTTGCACCGAAAGCGGCGTGCTCGATGAAGCCGCGCTCAAGACCGCGTTGCGCCGCTTGCGGACCGAAGTCTTCTGCACGGTGATGGAGCGCGATCTCGCGGGCACCGCCGATGTCGCCGAAGTCACCGGCGCGATGACCGATCTCGCCGAAGTCACGGTGCAGCGCGCGCTGGCGGTGCTGTCGGCCGATCTCGAAGCGCTCTTCGGCGAGCCGCGCGGACCGGACGGCGAGCGGCTCACGCTCGGCGTCGTCGGCATGGGCAAGCTGGGCGGGCGCGAGCTGAACGCATCGTCGGATATCGATCTGATCTTCGTCTACGAAGAGGACGGCGAAACCTCGGGCGGCACGCGCTCGGCGCTCCCGACGCAGGAATTCTTCACACGGCTCGGCCGGCGGCTGATCGGCGCGCTCGCGGAAATGACGCAAGACGGCTACGTCTTTCGCGTCGACATGCGGCTGCGTCCCAACGGCGACTCCGGCCCGCTCGTGTGCAGTCTCGGCATGCTCGAAGAGTATTTCTACGTGCAGGGCCGCGAATGGGAGCGCTACGCGTGGATCAAGGGCCGGCTCATCTCGGAGACGAAGAGCGATTCGGCGAAGCGTCTCGCGAAGCAGCTCGAAGCCATCGCGACGCCCTTCATCTACCGGCGCTATCTCGATTACGGCGTGATCGCCGCGATCCGCTCGCTGCATCAGCAGATTCGGCAGGAAGCGCGGCGGCGCGCGTCGATGCGCCCCGACAAGGCCGACGACATCAAGCTCGGGCGCGGCGGCATTCGTGAGATCGAATTCAGCGCGCAAGTATTTCAGTTGATTCGCGGCGGACAGGCAGCGGATTTCCGCATTCGTCCGACGTTCGCGGTGCTCGAACGCGCCGCTGCGCATGGCCTGCTCGCGCCACAGGTGTGCAAGGCGCTGTCCGACGCTTATCTCTTTTTGCGCACGGTCGAGCACCGGCTGCAATACCGCAACGATGCACAGACGCACGCGATGCCCGTCGCCGACGACGAGCGCGCGTTGCTCGCGAAATCGCTCGGCTTCGCGGACTACGCCGCGCTGATGGAAACGCTCGACGCGCATCGCGAGCTCGTCGAGCAGCAGTTCGACGCGATCTTCGCCGACAAGGTGAGCGGGCAGGGCGGCTGCGGCGTCGCGGAGGATTCGGTGGCGTCGTGGATCTGGAGCGGCGCGCTCGCCGACGATTCCGCGCAGGAAGAGCTCGCCGCGCGCCTCATGGAACTCGGCTTCGCGGACCCGGCGCCGGTGCTCGCACGTCTGACGGGCGTGTGGAATTCGGCGCGTTACGCCGGCTTGCCGTCGCAGAGCCGCGAACGCTTCGATATCGTCGCGCAACGCTCGATAGAAGCCGTGCAGTCGATCGATGCGCCGCGCCGCGCCGACACCATCATGCGGCTTTTCGATCTGCTCGAAGCGACGGCCAAGCGCGGCGCGTATCTCGCGCTGCTGACCGAATATCCGGCGGCGCTCGCGCGCGTGCTCTCGGTGCTGTCGGGGTCGCGCTGGGCGGCGGGCTATCTGATCCGCCATCCGCAATTGCTCGATGAATTGCTCGACGACGAAGCCATCGCCAGCCCGTTCGACTGGGCCGCGTTCAAACGCTCGCTGATTGCACGGCTCGATGCCGCCGAGGACGCGGAACATCAAATGGATCTGCTGCGTCACGCGCATCAGGCCGAAGTATTTCGCATTCTGCTGATCGATCTCGCCGGGCATCTGAGCGTCGAGCACGTGAGCGACCGTCTCTCCGAACTCGCCGACGCCGTGCTCGACGTCACCGTGCAGACCGTGTGGAAGCAGTTCCCGAAGCGGCATCGCGAGACGCCGCGCTTTGCGGTCATCGCGTACGGAAAGCTCGGCGGCAAGGAACTGGGCTACGCGTCGGACCTCGACCTCATCTTTCTGTACGACGATCCCGACGACGCGGCCTCCGACATCTACGCGATGTTCACGCGCCGCCTCATTACGTGGCTCACGTCGGCGACGGGCGCGGGCACGCTCTTCGACGTCGACTTGCGTCTGCGGCCGAATGGCGAATCGGGCCTGCTCGTGACCGACCTCGCATCGTTTCGCCGCTATCAGATTCGCGAGGGCGACGCGGCGAACACGGCGTGGGTCTGGGAGCATCAGGCGCTTTCGCGCGCACGCTACAGCGCGGGCGATGCCGAAATCGGCGCGGAGTTCGAGCAGATTCGCGCCGACGTGCTCGTCATGGAACGCGACGCGGCCGCGCTCGCGCGCGAGATCGTGTCGATGCGCCAGCGCGTCGCCGATGGCCATCCGAATCGCAGCGACCTTTTCGATCTGAAGCACGATCGCGGCGGCATGGTCGATATCGAGTTCATCGTTCAGTACTGGGTGTTGCTGCACGCGCGCGAGCATCGCGAGTTTCTGCGCAACGCGGGGAATATCACGCTGTTGAAGATCGCCGCGAAAAGCGGATTGATCGCCGAAGCAGAAGCCGATGCGATCGGCGCGGCGTATCGCCAGTACCGCAAGCTGCAGCACACGCTGCGGCTCGACGGTATGGAAAAGGCGCGCGTCGATCCGGCCACGGTTCAGACCGAACGCGACGCGGTGACGGCGCTGTGGGACCGTGTGTTCGCAGTGGCGTCGGCGGGCTGACGCGGATGCTTAAGCCGCCAGCATTTCCTTCGCGTGCTTGCGGGTGGTCGCGGTGATTTCGAGACCGCCGAGCATGCGCGCGACTTCTTCCACGCGTTTTGCGCGATCGAGTTGCTTTACCGTGCTCACCGTGCCGCCCGCATCGTCCGACGATTTCGCGACCTGGAAATGCTGATCGCCACGCGCGGCCACTTGCGGCAAGTGCGTGACGCACAGCACCTGACGGTCGCGGCCGAGCTGATGCAACAGACGCCCGACCACTTCCGCGACGCCGCCGCCGATGCCCGTGTCCACTTCGTCGAAGATGAGCGTGGGCGTCGGACTCGCCGTGCTCGCGATGACGGCGAGCGCAAGACTGATGCGCGCCAGTTCGCCGCCCGACGCGACTTTCGCGAGCGGCCGCAGCGCGACGCCCGCGTGTCCCGCGACGCGGAATTCGATCTGCTCCAGCCCGTTCGCGCCGCCTTCGGCGAGCGGCACGAGCGCGACCTCGAAGCTGCCGCCTGCCATCGACAGCTCCTGCATGCCTTCCGTGACCGCTTTCGACAGATTTTTCGCGGCCTTCGCGCGCGCCTTGGACAGCACCTTGGCTTGCGCGAGATATTCGCTCTTCGCTTTCTCGGCGGCGGCGTTGAGCGCATCGAGATCGGCGGCGGCATCGAGTTCGGCGAGCTGGCGGCGGCGCGCGTCGTGTTCTTCCGGCAGCGTTTCGGGTTGAAGGCGGAACTTGCGCGCGGTCGAGTGCAGTTGCTCCATGCGTCTTTCGACTTGCGCGAGCCGGTCAGGATCGAGCTCCAGCCGCTGCGCGTAGTGCGATAGCGAATACGACGCTTCCTGCAACTGGATTTCCGCCGGTTCGAGCGACGCGAGCACGTCGTTCAACGCGGGATCGATATCGGCCAGGCCGCGCAGCTTCGAGATGATGGCGCCGAGCTGCGAGATCATCGCTTCGTCGGATTCGGAGAGCGCGCCGAGCGCACCCTGCACGCCGTCGATGAGACTCGCCGAATGCGACAGCCGATGATGCTCCGCGCTCACTTCTTCCCATTCGCCGGGCTGCGGCGCGAGCTTGTCGAACTCGCTCAGTTGCCACGCGAGACGCTCGCGTTCCAGTTGCAGCTCGCGGTCGCGATTCTGGGCGGTCTCGACGGCTTGCTGCGCGTCGCGCATCGCTCGCCACGCACGATTCACCGCGCCGGCCGTGTCGAGCAACTGCGCGTGCGTGTCGAAGAGTTCGCGTTGCGCGTCCGGTCGCATCAACAATTGATGCGCGTGCTGGCCGTGGATATCGACGAGCATTTCGCCGACTTCGCGCAACTGCGCGAGCGTCGCGGGCGTGCCGTTGATGAACGCTCGCGAGCGGCCGCCCGAATCGATCACCCGCCGCAGCATGACCGAATCGGCGTCCTGCGTGAGCGCGTGTTCGTCCAGCCAGCGCACGACGAGCGGATGCGTCGAAAATTCGGCGGTGATGTCGGCGCGCGCCTGACCGGCGCGCACGACGCTCGCGTCGCCGCGCGCGCCGAGCGTGAGCGCGAGGGCGTCGATGAGGATCGACTTGCCCGCGCCGGTTTCACCCGAAAAGACCGTGAAGCCTGGATCGAAATCGATATCCAGCGTGGCGACGATGACGAAATCTCGAATGGAAAGATGACGGAGCATGGACGCTTCGGGGAAGGAAGTTCTGGCAGATCAGAGAGCGGACGAATCCTGCGACGGATGCTCGTTCCAGTGCAGCTTCTTGCGCAGCGTGGCGTACGTGCTGTAGCCGACCGGATGCAGCACCGGCACCGTATGCTTCGAGCGCCGCACTTCAATCGCGTCGTTCAGTTCGACGGCGGTGAACGACTGCATGTCGAAGTTCACGTTGACGTCGCGACCGCCGATGATCTGAATGGTCACTTTCGAATCGTCGGGCAGCACGATCGGCCGGTTCGACAGCGAATGCGGCGCGATCGGCACGAGCACGAAGCCCTGCAATTGCGGATGCAGGATCGGCCCCGCCGACGACAGCGCGTAGGCGGTCGAGCCGGTCGGCGTCGCGACGATCAGTCCGTCGGAACGCTGGTTGTACATGAAGTGGCCGTCCACCGACACGCGCAGCTCCGCCATGCCGGAGAAGCCGCTGCGATTCACCACGACGTCGTTGAACGCGAGCGCGTGGTAGATCGGCTTGTCGTTGCGCACGATGCGCGCTTCGAGCAGGCTGCGCTCCTCGCGCTCGAACTGGCCGGCGAGCATTTGCGGGACGATTTCCTGCATCGCCTTGAGCGGAATGTCGGTGATGAAGCCGAGCCGGCCATGATTCACGCCGATGAGCGGTGTTTTATACGGCGCGAGCTGCCGTCCGATGCCAAGCATCGTGCCGTCGCCGCCGAGCACGATTGCAACGTCCGCGCGCGCGCCCATCTCCGCGATGGAGAGCGCCGGGAACTCCGTCACGCCGACGTCCTTCGCGGTGCCCGCCTCGAAGACGACCTCGAAGCCCTGGCTTCTGAGGAGATCGGCGAGCGATCTCAGCGGCGCCTCGATGCCCGGCGTGTTGGTGCGCCCCACGAGGGCGACGGTCTTGAATTGGCCAATTTCCATGCCGGCATTACACCATAGTCAGAGAGCGAAAAGAACCGTGGGCGATGGCCGCCGGGCGCGCCGCGACGAGACCGTGCGGCATGACGCGGGCAGGCTCGCCGTTTGTCGCTAGAATGGAGCGGACGTTGAATGCCGACCACCCGGCGCGGCTCGCCGCTATCCGACACGTTGAGCTAAAATTTCCCCATGCTAGACCCACGTGCACAAACCCTCCTCAAAACGTTGATCGAGCGCTACATCGCCGAAGGTCAGCCGGTCGGTTCGCGCACGTTATCACGTCATTCCGGCCTCGAACTGAGCCCCGCGACCATCCGCAACGTCATGTCGGATCTCGAAGACCTCGGGCTGGTCGCGAGCCCGCATACGTCGGCGGGACGCATTCCCACGCCGCGCGGCTACCGGCTCTTCGTCGACACGATGCTGACTGTAGAAGCACCGCAAGACGAGGCCATGACCACCGCGGTCAAGACTCGCCTGCAAGGCGAGGAGCCGCAGAAGATCGTCGCGGCGGCGGCGAGCGTGCTGTCCAATCTGTCTTCGTTCGCGGGCGTCGTGCTCACGCCGCGCCGGAGCCACATGTTCAAGCAGATCGAGTTCATGCGGCTGTCGGACAAGCGCATTCTGCTCATCATCGTGACGCCCGAAGGCGACGTGCAGAACCGCATGATGGCCACGCAACGCGACTATTCGCCTTCGCAACTCGTAGAAGCCTCCAATTACATCAACGCGCATTTCGCGGGCCTGTCCTTCGACGAAGTACGCCGCCGTTTGCGCGAGGAAATCGACCAGTTGCGCGGCGACATGACCGCGCTCATGCAGGCGGCCGTGGTCGCGAGCACCGCCGAGACGGACCCCACTGACACCGTGCTGATTTCCGGCGAGCGCAACCTGCTCGAAGTGGCGGACCTTTCGTCCGACATGGCGCGGCTGCGCAAGCTTTTCGATTTGTTCGACCAAAAGACGAGCCTCCTGCAATTGCTGGATGTATCGAGTCACGCGCAAGGCGTGCAGATTTTCATCGGCGGAGAAAGCAATCTCGTGCCGATCGAGGAAATGAGCGTCGTGACGGCGCCATACGAGGTCAACGGGAAGATCGTCGGCACGCTCGGCGTGATCGGCCCGACGCGCATGGCGTACAACCGCGTGATTCCGATCGTCGATATCACCGCGCGTTTGCTGTCGATGTCGCTCAGTCATCAGTGACGCCATCTTGGCGCGCCGCGAAAGAGCGCGCCACTAGGCCGTTCGGCCAATGATGCGTCCGGAAACGCGCCGCTATAATGGTCCTCAACTTTTCCGACGACCATCTTCAGGCTCGCTTCCCTTATGCGTTTCGACCTCGAGTTGCCCTCGCAGCCCAGCGCTTCGCATCGCGTCGCGGTGCTGCTGATCAATCTCGGCACGCCGGACGCGCCCACGCCGCGGGCGGTGCGCAAGTATCTGGCGCAATTCCTGTCCGATCCGCGCGTCGTCGAAATTCCGTCATTCGTGTGGCAATTCATTCTGCGCGGCCTGATCCTGCCGTTTCGCGGGCGCGCATCGGCGAAGAAGTACGCGCAAGTGTGGATGCCCGAAGGCTCGCCGCTGCGCGTGCATACGGAAAAGCAGGTCGACGGCTTGCGGCGGCTCTTCGCGGCGAACGACTATCACGTCATCGTCGACTATGCGATGCGCTACGGCACGCCGGGCATCGGCGCGATGCTCAATCAGCTGAAGCTCGAAGGCGCCGACCGCATTCTCCTGTTGCCGATGTATCCGCAATACTCGTCGTCCACGACGGCCACCGCGTTCGACGACGCGTTCGCCGCGCTCAAGCGCGTGCGCAATCAGCCGGAAATCCGCACGATCCGCCATTACGCCGATCATCCGGCGTATATCGCGGCGCTCGCGGAGCAGGTGCGCGACTATTGGCGGCATCACGGCCAGCCGGATTTCGCCGCGGGCGACAAGCTTGTGCTGAGCTTCCACGGCGTGCCGAAGCGCACGATGGATCTCGGCGATCCGTATCACGACCAGTGCCAGCTGACCGGTTCGTTGCTCATGGCCGCGCTCGGGCTTACGCCGGTCGAATGCCGCGTGACGTTCCAGTCGCGCTTTGGGCGGGCGGAGTGGCTTCAGCCGTACACCGCGCCGACGGTCGCGGAGCTCGGCGCGGGCGGCGTTTCTCGTGTGGACGTGTTCTGTCCCGGCTTCACGGCGGATTGTCTCGAGACGATCGAGGAAATCGGCATCGAGGTGCGCGACGAATTTCTGAAGGCGGGCGGCAAGCATTTTCACCGGATTGCCTGCCTGAACTCAGCGCCCGCGTGGATCAAGGCACTGGGCGAGATCGCCGCGCAACATCTTCAGGGATGGCCCGTGCAGACTGTGCAGCCGCTCACCGCAGTGGCCTGAGCGCGGCTTTTTCAGGCATTCACCCATGAACTACAAGATTTCGACGGAACCTGGCGCGCGTTTGCGCATCGATAAGTGGCTTTGGGCAGCGCGTTTCTTCAAGACGCGTTCGCTCGCGAGCGATGCGGTCGAGAAAGGCCGCGTGAAGATCGGCGGGGCGAATGTGAAGCCGTCTAAGGACGTGCGCGTTGGCGATATCGTCGAGATCGATATCGAACGGCTGGTGTGGCAGGTCGAAGTGCTCGGGATATGCGATGTGCGCGGCCCGGCGCCGGTCGCCCAGACGCTCTATGCCGAAACCGGGGAAGGCCGTGCGAAACGCATGGCCGAGGCCGAGCGCCGCAAGAATTTCCGCGAGCCCGCAGCGGAACTGCAGGGAAGGCCGACGAAGCGCGACCGGCGCACTATCGACAAATTTTCTCGTTCGGATTGAAGTAGCTTTCGATGGTCGCGTGAACGCCGCCGTACTCGGTGGTACGTTCGGTCACGACGCCGGACATGCAGATGGTGGTCGTTCCCGCGACGAGTACCAGGGCGACCACCGCGATAGCAAAGGTCAGTTTCATGGTATCCCCGGGAAGCGGGTTGCCCGGTCAGAAGGCGGCCGGATCAGGAAACGGGCAAGGGCTGAAAGCGGTTTGAAGCAATTCGTAGGATTAGGGTTAACGTGCGTCCTGCGCTGCTTTTTTGAAGTGTAGGCGACTCAGGGCTTTCCCTCAATCCGAAAATCGCGCGCCGCGGCGAAGTGTGTATTACGAGCCATTGCGGCGCCACCTTGCTGTCGAGATTTGTCCGAAAAACCGTTTCGAAGGCTTGAAAAAGCTTTCGGCGCCCTCATTTCGGCCGTTAGTGCGAAAAATGCGTCCGACTTTCGGTCTGGCCGCTTTCGCAGCCGATTCAACTCACTGCAATACATATTCAGCGACATGGAAAACACGCAAGAGAATCCAGCGAGCCAGAACGCAACGCCCGCCGACGATAACGCGCGCCAGTCCGCCGACCCGACCAGCGCGGCGGCTCCCGCGTCCCAAGGCGCACCGGCTGATGCCGCCGCCGCGCCGCAAGCCGCGCCGAATGAGGCCGAAGCTGCGCTCGCCGAAGCGCAGGCCACCATCGCCGCGCTCAAGGAAGACTTCCTGCGCGCGAAGGCCGAAACCGAGAACGTGCGCCGCCGCAGTCAGGAAGATGTCGCGAAGGCGCATAAATTCGCCATCGAAAATTTTGCGGAGAACCTGCTTCCGGTGCTCGACAGCCTGGAAGCCGCGCTCGCCGACCAGTCGACGGATGTCGCCAAGGTTCGCGAAGGCGTCGAACTGACGCTGCGTCAACTGACGGGCGCGTTGGAGAAAGGCCGCGTGATCGCGGTGAACCCGGTCGGCGAAAAATTCGATCCGCATCGCCATCAGGCCATCTCGATGGTTCCGGCGGAACAAGACCCGAATACTGTCGTCACGGTGCTGCAGAAGGGCTACGTCATCGCCGACCGCGTGCTGCGTCCGGCGCTCGTGACCGTCGCCGCGCCGAAGTAATCGGTCTCGCGGCGTACGTGCCGGCCGTGTCGGTCGCCGCACAAAAAAAACTTATAGACCGCATCGTTTGCAGGGTCTTGAAATCGAAACTGACGCTCTTATCTTGCGTACAGGTATGAATTTTGGGCGTTCGGCCCGGTAAATCGGCAAAAGCCGGCATCGAAAGGCCGGCCGCAACGCCACTGCGATCAAAGCTAGGAGAGGATAAAAAATGGGCAGAATCATCGGTATCGACCTCGGCACCACGAACTCGTGCGTGGCGCTGATGGAAGGCAATCAGGTCAAGGTCATCGAGAACTCGGAAGGCGCGCGCACCACGCCGTCGATCATCGCGTACATGGATGACAACGAGATCCTCGTCGGCGCGCCTGCGAAGCGCCAGTCGGTCACCAATCCGAAGAACACGCTGTACGCGGTCAAGCGCCTGATCGGCCGCCGCTTCGACGAGAAGGAAGTGCAGAAGGACATCAACCTGATGCCCTACAAGATCGTCAAGCACGACAACGGCGATGCATGGGTCGAAGCGCACGGCAAGAACCTCGCGCCGTCGCAGGTTTCGGCTGAAGTCCTGCGCAAGATGAAGAAGACCGCTGAAGACTACCTCGGCGAGCCGGTGACGGAAGCCGTCATCACGGTTCCGGCGTACTTCAACGACAGCCAGCGTCAGGCAACGAAGGACGCGGGCCGCATCGCCGGTCTGGAAGTGAAGCGCATCATCAACGAGCCGACCGCGGCCGCGCTCGCGTTCGGTCTCGACAAGGCCGAAAAGGGCGACCGCAAGATCGCCGTGTTCGACTTGGGCGGCGGCACGTTCGACATCTCGATCATCGAGATCGCGGACGTGGACGGCGAAATGCAGTTCGAAGTGCTGTCGACGAACGGCGATACGTTCCTCGGCGGTGAAGACTTCGACCAGCGCATCATCGATTACATCATCGGCGAGTTCAAGAAAGAGCAGGGCGTCGACCTGTCCAAGGACGTGCTCGCGCTGCAACGCCTGAAGGAAGCCGCTGAAAAGGCGAAGATCGAACTGTCGTCGACGGCTCAGACCGACATCAACCTGCCGTACATCACGGCGGACGCGTCCGGTCCGAAGCACCTGAACCTCAAGTTCACGCGTGCCAAGCTCGAAGCGCTCGTCGAAGATCTGATCGAGCGCACGATCGAACCGTGCCGCATCGCGATCAAGGATGCGGGCGTGAAGGTCGGCGACATCGACGACGTGATTCTCGTCGGCGGCATGACGCGTATGCCGAAGGTGCAGGAGAAGGTGAAGGAATTCTTCGGCAAGGATCCGCGCCGTGACGTGAACCCGGACGAAGCCGTCGCCGTGGGCGCCGCGATTCAAGGCCAGGTTCTGTCGGGCGACCGCAAGGACGTGCTGCTGCTCGACGTGACGCCGCTGTCGCTCGGCATCGAGACGCTCGGCGGTGTGATGACGAAGATGATCAACAAGAACACGACCATCCCGACGAAGCACTCGCAAGTGTATTCGACGGCGGACGACAACCAGGGCGCCGTGACGATCAAGGTGTTCCAGGGCGAGCGCGAAATGGCCGTCGGCAACAAGCTGCTCGGCGAGTTCAACCTCGAAGGCATTCCGCCCGCACCGCGCGGCGTGCCGCAGATCGAAGTGACCTTCGACATCGACGCGAACGGCATTCTGCACGTTGGCGCGAAGGACAAGGCGACGGGCAAGGAAAACAAGATCACCATCAAGGCGAACTCGGGTCTGACGGACGCGGAAATCGACAAGATGGTGAAGGACGCCGAAGCCAACGCCGAGGAAGATCACAAGCTGCGTGAGCTGGCCGACGCGCGCAACCAGGGCGATGCGCTGGTTCACAGCACGAAGAAGGCGGTCGCGGAGTACGGTGACAAGGTCGACGCTTCGGAGAAGGAAAAGATCGAAGCGGCGCTGAAGGACCTCGAAGAGGCGCTGAAGAGCAGCTCGAGCGACAAGGCCACGATCGAAGCAAAGGTCGAGGCGCTGGCTCAGGCTTCGCAGAAGCTCGGCGAAAAGATGTACGCCGACATGCAGGCGCAGCAAGGCGCGGCGAGCGCGGCCGCGGGTGCGGCAGGCGCGGGCGCGTCGGCGGATGCGGGCGCGAGCCAGCATCACGATGACGTCGTCGACGCCGACTTCAAGGAAGTGAAGAAGGACTAACGCCGAATCGGGCGCGTGAGTGGCGACATTCACGCGCTTTTCGGTGGTATCACCGGGACGCGTTGGCGTCTGACGTGGAGCGCGCCTGGCGAGCCTTTCGGCTCTCCGGGCACGTTGTTTTTAGAGGCGCGTTGCTTCTGGCGAGGCGCAAAAAGTTTTACGCGCGGGTTGCGAGCGACATCCGCAGCATCTCGCAGCATCTGACAGGAACCGCGGCGCTCAAGCGCGGCGGCATCGAACCGACATGGCGAAACGGGATTACTACGACGTTCTGGGCGTCGCGAAAAATGCGAGCGACGACGAGATCAAGAAGGCGTATCGCAAGCTCGCGATGAAGTATCACCCTGACCGCAACCCGGACAACAAGAAGGCGGAAGAGAATTTCAAGGAGGCGAAGGAAGCCTACGAAATGCTCTCCGACCAGCAGAAGCGGGCCGCCTACGATCAGTACGGCCACGCGGGCGTGGATCCGAACATGGCGGGCGCGGGCGCGCAAGGTTTCGGCGGTTTCGCCGATGCCTTCGGCGATATCTTCGGCGACATCTTCGGACAGACGGCGGGTGGCGCCGGCGCGCGCGGCCGCAGCGGTCCGCAGGTGTATCGCGGCGCGGACTTGCGCTACAGCATGGAAATCACGCTGGAGCAGGCGGCGCACGGCTACGACACGCAGATTCGCGTGCCGAGCTGGGTGAACTGCAACGTCTGCCACGGCTCCGGTGCGAAGCCGGGCACGAAGCCCGAAACCTGCCCGACCTGTCATGGTCAGGGCCAGGTACGCATGTCGCAAGGGTTTTTCAGCATCCAGCAGACGTGCCCGAAGTGTCACGGCAGCGGCAGCTACATCCCCGATCCGTGCGCGAACTGCCACGGCGCTGGTAAGGTGAAGGAAACGAAGACGCTGGAAGTGAAGATTCCGGCGGGCATCGACGACGGCATGCGAATCCGCTCGGCGGGCAATGGCGAGCCGGGCATCAACGGTGGTCCGGCCGGCGACTTGTATGTGGAAATCCACATCAAGCAGCATTCGGTGTTCGAGCGTGACGGCGACGACCTGCATTGCCAGATGCCGATTCCGTTCACGACGGCGGCGCTCGGCGGCGAGATCGAAGTGCCGACGCTCGCGGGCCGCGCGAGCTTCACGGTGCCGGAAGGCACGCAGTCGGGCAAGACGTTCCGTTTGCGCGGCAAGGGCATCAAGGGCTTGCGTTCGAGCATCGCCGGCGATCTGTATGTGCATGTCCAGGTGGAAACGCCGGTCAAGCTCACCGACGCGCAGCGCGATTTGCTCAAGCAGTTCGAGAAGTCGCTCGTCGAGGGTGGCGCGCGGCATAGTCCGCAAAGCAAGAGCTGGTTCGACCGCGTGAAGAGCTTCTTCGATTGATGCGGTCGAGTGCGTCGTACGTCGGGCAGGTATGACGATGAAAACCGAAGAGCGCAGCGCGGTGTTCGCGCTGCTCGACGATTGCGATGCGACCGCCGAAAGGCGGTCGAGTCGTTTGTACACGGACTTCGTGCGCGAACGCGTGTGCGTGAACGCGCGCGATCTCGATGCCGTTTGCGCCGAAATCGAGCGCGATCTGCAGAGCGGCCTGCATGCGCTTGTCGTCGCGGATTACGAGTTCGGACGCAATCTCCAGTTCGGTGAAATCGGGCGTGGTGAAGATCAGGCGCTTCGCGTGCTGATGTTTCGCTCGTGCGTGTTTCTGTCGCGTAAGGAAGTGAGCGCCTGGCTCGCCGATGACGAGGTTGCAGGCGTCGCGGGCATTGCGCCGAGCGTCACCCGCGACGAGTTCGACGAGGCCATCGCCACGGTTCAGGAGGCGTTGAAGGAAGGCGAGTCGTATCAGATCAACTACACGTATCGGCTGAATTTCGATGTATTCGGCACGCCGCTCGCGCTGTATCGGCGATTGCGCGAGCGGCAAGCCGTGCATTTCGGCGCGTTCATCGCGTTGCCGGACGGCAGGTCGGTCGTGTCGTGCTCGCCGGAATTGTTCGTCGAGAAACATGGCGATCTGTTGCGCGCGCGGCCGATGAAAGGCACCGCGCCGCGGGATGCCGATCCCGAATCGCTGCGCCTCGACCCGAAGAATCGCGCCGAGAACGTGATGATCGTCGACTTGTTGCGCAACGACATGTCGCGCGTGGCGGTCACGGGTTCGGTCAACGTACCCGCGCTGTTCTCGGTCGAGCCGTACGCATCGGTGTGGCAGATGACGTCGACGATCGAAGCGCGCGTCATTCCGGGCACGTCGTTCGCGGACATCGTGCGCGCGCTCTTTCCGTGCGGCTCGATTACCGGCGCGCCGAAGTATCGGACGATGCAACTGATCGACGAATTCGAGAGCACGCCGCGCGGGCTTTACACCGGCGCGATCGGCTGGCTCGATGCGAGCGGCGACTTCTGCATGTCGGTGGCGATTCGTACGCTCGTCATCGATGCGGCCGCGCGGCACGGCGTGCTCGGCATCGGCGCGGGCATCGTGCTCGATAGTGTCGCCGCCGACGAATACGAGGAGTGTCTGTTAAAAGCGCGTTTTCTGACGGGCGCGGATTTCGGCTTCGAACTCTTCGAGACGACATACGCGACACGCGATGAAGGCGTGCGCCATTACGCGCGCCACGTCGCGCGGTTGAAGGCGAGCGCGGCGTATCTCGGTTTCACGTTCGACGAAGCTTCGTTGCATGAGCAGACCGCGCAACATATCGCGGACTTCGAAGGCCAGAAACCGTATCGAATGCGTATCGCGCTGGCCAAGAGCGGGCGCATCACGATGACGAGCGCGCCGCTTGCGCCGTTGCCATCGGATACGGTGAACGTGCTGCTCGCTTCGGAGCGCGGATTCGCGCCGCAAAGCTCGGCCGATCCGCTGCTCAGACACAAGACGACGCGTCGCGCGGATTACGATCGTGCGTGGAAAGCCGCCGAAGCCGAAGGCGCGTTCGACATGTTGTTCGTCAACGAGCGCGGCGAGTTGACCGAGGGCGGCCGCTCGAGCGTGTTCGTGAAGCTCGACGGCGAGTGGTTCACGCCGCCCATCGATGCCGGCGTGCTGCCGGGCGTGATGCGCGCGGTGTTGATGGAAGAACTCGGCGCGCGCGAACGCGCGCTTACGCCGAACGAACTCGACAACGCGCAGAGCCTGCTGATCAGCAACGCCCTGCGCGGCGCCGTCGAAGCGCGCCTCAAACGTTAGCCAGAATCACCACTCGGCGACGCTGCCATCCGCGTGACGCCACACCGGATTGCGCCAGCGATGGCCGACCTTCGCCATTTCGCGCACTTTCTCCTCGTTCACCTCGATTCCCAAGCCCGGCCCTTGCGGAATCGACACCATCCCGTCTTCGTACTTGAAGACTTCCGGATTCCTGATGTAATCGAGCAGGTCATTGCCCTTGTTGTAGTGAATGCCGAGGCTCTGTTCCTGGATGAACGCGTTATAGCTGACCGCATCGATCTGCAGACAGGTTGCGAGCGCGATCGGACCGAGCGGGCAGTGCAGCGCGAGCGCGACATCGTAGGCTTCGGCCATCGTCGCGATCTTGCGGCATTCGGTGAGACCGCCCGCGTGCGACGCGTCCGGCTGAATGATGTCGACGTAACCGCCCGCCAGAATGTGCTTGAAATCCCAGCGCGAGTAGAGCCGCTCGCCGAGCGCGATCGGCGTGCTTGTCTGGTTGACGATATCGCGCAGCGCCTCGACGTTTTCCGAAAGCACCGGCTCTTCGATGAACATCAGCTTGAACGGATCGAGCTCCTTCGCGAGCACTTTCGCCATCGGCTTGTGCACGCGTCCGTGAAAGTCGACGCCGATGCCCACGTTCGGCCCGACCGCTTCGCGCACCGCTTGCACGTTGTCGATCACGCCCTGAACCTTGTCGAAGGTATCGATGATCTGCAGCTCTTCCGAGCCGTTCATCTTCACGGCCTTGAAGCCGCGCTCGACCACCGCCCGCGCGTTGTTCGCGACGTCGCTCGGACGGTCCCCGCCGATCCACGAATACACCTTGATCTTGTCGCGCACCTGGCCGCCGAGCAGCGCGTGCACCGGCACGCCGTGATGCTTGCCGAGAATGTCCCACAATGCCTGATCGACGCCCGCGATCGCGCTCATGCCGATCGGCCCGCCGCGATAGAAGCCCGCGCGGTACATGACCTGCCACAAGTCTTCGATATGGCGCGGGTCCTTGCCGACGAGATAGTCGGCGAGTTCATCGACGGCTGCGGCGACCGTATGCGCGCGGCCTTCCACAACCGGCTCGCCCCAGCCCGTGATGCCCTCGTCGGTTTCGATCTTGAGGAAGCACCAGCGCGGCGGAACGATGAAGGTCTCGAGTTTCGTGATTTTCATTGAGCGTCTCCTGAAGGGTTTTACATGGTAGCAAAAAGGCGATGTCTGGGCATATTAATAGTATTATTCGCGTAAAGATTGGGACTTACGAAACATCAGTCGAATGCCCGATAATCGTGCTCAAAATATGAAGGGAGACCATCATTTACCGCGATCTGCATGGCCGTGTGACGCATGAACTGGGCATGGCGATCCTGCGCGGCGACTTTGCGCCGGGTTCGCCATTGCCGCGCGAAGCGGAACTGATGGAGCGCTTCGGCGTGAGCCGCACGGTGTTGCGCGAGTCGTTGCGCACGCTGACATCGAAAGGATTGATCGAGTCGCGGCCGAAAGTCGGTACGCGCGTGCGCGCGCAAGACGCGTGGAATCTGCTCGATGCCGACATGCTCGACTGGTACTCGCGCGTCGCGCCGCCGCTGCAATTCGCACTCAAGCTTCAGGAAATGCGCGAGATGATCGAGCCGTACGCCGCCGCGCTCGCCGCCGACAACCACGAAGAACGCACGCGCGAACGACTCACGCGCGCGCATCAGGCGATGGCGGACGCGCAGAACGTCGATGAATGGGTGCGCGCCGATCTCGACTTCCATCTGGGCGTGCTCGCCGCGTGCAGCAACGAATTGCTGATTCCGCTCGGCGCGCTGATCGAGCGCACGCTCGAAGGCCAGTTGCGCCTGAACGCGAAGCGCGCCGACGTCTACAACGCGTCGCTCGCGGAACATACGGCGGTTTTCGAAGCGATCATCGCGCGCGATTCGAACGGCGCGCGCCGCGCGATGGCCGGTCTGCTTGGTGTGACACGCGGCCGGATTGAGGGCTAGAACGCGTTCAGCGGAATCTTCAGATAGGTCGTGCCGTTGCTCGCCGCGTCGGGAAAGTGGCCCGCGCGGATATTGACCTGAATGGCGGGCAAGATGAGCGTCGGCATGCCGAGCGTCGCGTCGCGCGCCTCGCGCATCGCGACGAACTCGTCCTCGGTCTTGCCGCCGCCGACGTGGATGTTCTTCTCACGCTGCTCGCGCACCGTGGCTTGCCATTGCGGAGCGCGCGTCTCCGGCGGATAGTCGTGACACACGAAAAGCCGCGTGTCGGGATCGAGCGCGAGCAGGCGCTGAATCGATCGATACATCGCGCGGGCGTCGCCGCCCGGGAAATCGCAGCGCGCGGTGCCCAGATCCGGCATGAAGAGCGTGTCGCCGACGAACACCGCATCGCCGACGCGATACGCCATGTCGGCGGGCGTATGTCCCGGCACGAAGAGCGCGGTTGCTTCGAGCGCGCCGATCATGAACCGCTCGCCGTCGGCGAACAGATGATCGAACTGCGAGCCATCGAGCTGGAACTCGGGTTCGAGATCGAAGATCTTCTTGAACACGCCCTGCACCGTGCGTATCGACTCGCCAATTCCGATCTTCCCGCCGAGCGTGCGTTTCAGATACGGCGCCGCCGAGAGATGATCGGCGTGCGCGTGCGTCTCCAGAATCCATTCGACGGAAAGCCGCTGGTCCCGCACGAACGCGACGACCGCATCGGCGGATTTCGTCGATGTGCGCGCGGCTTTGGGATCGTAGTCGAGCACCGGATCGACGATAGCCGCGGCGGAGCCGGGCGCTTCGTAGACGACGTACGTCATCGTGCCGGTGTTGATGTCGAAGAAGGGCTGAATGATCGCTTGCACGCTGATTCCCCCGGTGCGTCACGCGATCCTGTGCTTTTGCGGCCCGGATGGATTGGGCGTGTTTGTCAGGATCGCGATACAGTGTAACCCTTTGCGCCGGGCATCGATGCGCCGGCCGTCGTCTTCGCGAAAGCTCCATCGAGAGGTTTGAATGCCGCACGTCCCGACCGCGCTCGCGTCGTCCTGGGGCGCGTGGGCCGTGTTCGTCAGCGTCCTCGCGACGCAGCTCGGCGTGCCGGTCCCCGCCGCGCCGATGCTCATTCTCGCCGGCACGCTCGTCGCCGCCGGCAACGTGCCGTTCTGGCAAATGCTGGTGGCCGCAGTGCTCGCGGTGCTCATCGCCGATTCCTTGTGGTTCACCGCGGGCCGTCTCTACGGCCGAACCTTTCTCAATTCGCTCGTGCGCTTCTCACTGTCGATCGATACCACGCTGCGCACCGCGCGCCGATGGTTCGAGCGCTTCGGCGTGCCGCTGCTCGCGCTGTCGAAGTTCGTGCCGGGGCTCGGGCTCGTGTCGGCGCCGCTGCTCGGCACCACGCAGATCGAAGTGCGCGTCTTCGTGTTGTGGGATCTGATCGGCGCGACGGCGTGGGCGAGCTTCTGGATGCTCGGCGGCGCGGCGTTCGAGGCGCAGATCGGCCGGCTCATCGAACTGGTGCGCGCGAACGGCACGACGCTGATCGACGTGCTCGTGATCATCGCGCTCGGCTTCGTGCTGTATCGATGGATCCGGCGCGAGCAGTTTCGTCAGTGGCTCGCGAAGTATCACATCACGCCCGATCAGCTCGACGCGATGATGCACTCCGACACGCCACCCGTGATCTACGACGCGCGTCCGGCGGACATTCGCCGTCGCGAGCCGTATCGCATCGCGGGCGCGATCGCGCTCGATCTCGATTCGCCGGATCGCGTCGATCAGTTGTATGCGGAGCACGAGGTCGTCGTGTATTGCGTGTGTCCGAACGAGGCGACGGCGAAGACCATCGCGCGTCAATTGCGGGCGAAGGGCTTCAGACACGTGCGGCCGCTGAAGGGCGGGCTCGATGCGTGGGAAAAGCACGGCTATCCGATCGAGCCGATTCCGCCCGAGCACTTGCGCGCGCCCGCCGATCACGACGACATCGATCACGACATGGTGACGATCCGCGCGACCGCGCCGGAATGAGCCGACCCTAGCTGCGGCGCGCCGGCCGGTTCACGAGCGCGATGCCCGCGAGGACCATCGCGGCGGCGACCATGAAGCGCGCGGTGAAATGCTCGCCGAGCAAGAGCACGCCGAAGGTGACGCCGAAGATCGGCGTGAGAAACGAGAACACGGAAAGCCGCGACGCCATGTAGCGCGTGAGCAGCCAGAACCACGTCAGATAGCTGATGAACGCGACGACGATCGCCTGATACGCGAGACTCGCGATCGCTATCGGCGACACGGCTTCGACGTGCGTCTGCCCGATGCCCGCCGCGAGCACGAGCAGCAGAACCGCCGATACCGCCAGCTGATAGAACAGCGTCTTGCTCGCGCTCGCATGGGAGAGCGCGGACGCGCGCACGACGACCGTCGTCGCGGCCCAGAAGATGCCGGCCATGATGCCGAGCGCATCGCCAGCGATGCCTTGCAACGTCGATGCGCTATTCGGATTGCCGTGCAGAAAGCCGTCCGCGAACGCGAGCGCGATGCCGCAGAACGCGAGCACGATGCCGCTCCACTGCGTGCGCGAAAGCCGCTCGCCCGCGACGAACCAGTGCAGCCCGAGCGCGGTGAAACAGGGCGCGGTGTAGAGAAACACGGCCATGCGTGTGGCCGTCGTGAGACTCAGGCCGAAGAAGATGCAGACGAATTCGCCGCCGAACAGCACGCCCGCGAGCAGTCCGGCGGGCAGCGTGTCGTCGCGCTGAAAGAGCGGCACGCCGCGCGTGCGCGTCCAGACCCATACGAGCAATGTCGCGATCAGCGAGCGGATGCCGGCCTGCAGCATCGGCGGAATCGAGGCGTTGGCTTCCTTGATCGCGACTTGCTGGAATCCCCACGCGCCGCAGAGGGCGATCATCACGATGACGGCGGTGGCGTCGGGGGCGCGGCGCAGGGAGAGGGATGGCGAGCTCATCGGCTGTCGGTTAAGCGTGCACTGATCTGGAGCGTCGATTGTGCCAGCGAACCGCTGCGATGAACGAAAGGTCGGGACGAGCCCGTGGAGATTGCGCGCCGCGACGAGCGTGCGGCGCGCGCTTTGAAAGCGTGGATTGAGCGCGGTTCAGGAATGCTTTTCGATCAGTTCGACCTTGTAGCCGTCCGGATCTTCGACGAACGCGATCACCGTCGTGCCGCCCTTCACCGGACCGGCTTCGCGCGTCACCTTGCCGCCCGCCTGACGGATGCGCTCGCACGCATCGGCGGCGTTATCGACTTCGAGCGCGATATGGCCGTAAGCCGTGCCGAGATCGTACTTGTCGGTGCCCCAGTTGTAGGTCAGTTCGAGCACGCTGTTCTCGCTTTCCGGGCCGTAGCCGACGAACGCGAGCGTGTACTTGTACTCGGTGTTTTCGCTTTGACGCAGCACATGCATGCCGAGAATGCGCGTGTAGAAATCGATGGAACGCTGCAGGTCGCCGACGCGCAGCATCGTGTGGAGGAGTCGCATGGTGGGATTCCTGTTTGTAGGTTTGCGGGGACAGGAATGAAATTGTACCGTCGGCGCTTTTTACGCGCTGACCGCGCTCACAGTGCCGGCAGCAAGTCCGGCGGATGATGCTTGAGCGTATGCCGCGCCTCGCGGAACTCGGGGAAGATCGATTCCACCGTCTGCCAGAAACGCGGGCTGTGATTCATCTCGCGCAGATGCGCCAGCTCGTGCGCGACGACGTAATCGATGATCGACATCGGAAAATGGATGAGCCGCCAGTTGAGGCGAATCTTGCCGTCGCTGGAGCAACTGCCCCAGCGCGTCGCCGCCGACGACAGCGCATACGCGCGGTACTCGACGCCGAGCTTCGCCGCATAGACCGCGAGCCGCGCACCGAAGATGCGCTTCGCTTCGCTTTGCAGCCAGCCTTGCACGCGATCCTTGATCTGCTGCGCGTCGGCGGATGCTGGCAGCGGAAGCGTGAGCACGCCGGTTTCGTCATCGAACGAAAGCGCGCTCGCAGAGTTGAGCGACACGCTGATCGTCTTGCCGAGAAACGGAAACTGCGCGCCGTCCTTCCATTCGATGCGCGGCAGCGCGCGCTGCTCCACGCGCGTCTGCCATTCGGTGAGCTTCCTGACGATCCAGTTCTGCTTGTCGAGAATCGCGCTTTCGATATCGGCGATCGTCACCCAGCGCGGCGCGGTGATCGCGAGCCCGGTTCCGTCGATGCAAAAGCCGATCGTGCGCCGCGACGAACGACGCAACCGGTATTCGAGCGCGCCCGCTTTGAGCACGATGCGACGCAGGCGCACGCCATCGGGCAGCGGTGCGGTGGGCGCGTTCGGTGCAGCGGGCGTGAGGACGGGAACGGGATCGGCGGGGGGAACATCGCCGCGCAGCGGAGCCGGTCCGTTCGCGGGCGGCGCGCCGGAGTAAGCCGGCGCATGCTCGAACGGCAGATCGAGTTGCAGGGTATCGAGCGCGACGGCGGGGCGCTGTCGCGAAGGGGCTTTCTGCATCGGCTCCGCTTTGCGCTCACGGCGCAGGAATGACGAGAAGAAAGAGTAGGGCACGCCTCGGCTCGAATCGAACGCCGCCGCGTCAGCGGCCCGCGCCCGCAGCGCCGGCTTTGGCCGGCTGCGCGTTCGGCACGGCGTAAGCGTGCGGATCGATGCGGCGCATTTCCGTCTCGATCCAGCTTTCGACGCGCGCGTTCACTTCCTCGGGCGTGAGACCGGCCGTATCGATCGGCTTGCCGACCGACACCGTGACTATACCCGGATATTTGATGAACGAATTGCGTGGCCACACGTGACCGGCGTTGTGCGCGATCGGCACGACCGGCGCGCCGGTTGCAACCGCGAAGCGTGCGCCGCCGGTCTTGTACTTGCCCTGGCTGCCGACGCGTGTGCGCGTGCCTTCGGGGAACATGATGATCCACGCGCCTTCGTCCATGCGCGCGCGGCCTTGCCTGGTGACGGAGACGAAGGCGTCGCGGCCCTGCTTGCGATCGATGTGCACCATCTTCAGGAGTCCGAGCGCCCAGCCGAAGAACGGCACATAGAGCAGCTCGCGCTTGAACACGTAGCAGAGCGGCCGCGGCATCAGCGCGGGAAACGCGAGCGTCTCCCATGCGGACTGATGCTTCGACAGCAGCACGGCCGGACCATTCGGCAGGTTCTCCATGCCTTCGATCGTGTAGCGAATGCCGATCAGATGCCGCAGCACGACGATCGTCGACTTGCACCAGCCGGCGGCCATCCAGTAACGCTTGTCTGCGCGCATGAACGGAAACGCGATGAAGCAGGCGATCGCGTACGGCACCGTGTACACGACGAAGTAAAGCATCAACAGCAACGAACGGATGAAGCGCATGGAATGTCTGTTACTGAGCCGCGGCGCGATCCTGATGCCGCGCGAGGAAATCGAGCGCGAATGCGCGCAAGTCCTTGTGAACGAGGGTGCCTTCGGGCAACTGGCCTTCCTTGAGCGTCTTTTCGCCTTTGCCGGTCAGCACGAGATGCGTGGGAAAGCCGAGCGCCGCGCCCGCCTGGAGATCGCGCAAAGAATCGCCGACGACCGGCGTATCTTCCGGATCGATCTCGAAGCGGTCGATGATCTGTTGCAGCATGCCGGGCCGGGGCTTTCTGCAATCGCACTGATCTTCGGCCGTGTGCGGGCAGAAAAACACCGCGTCGATGCGCCCGCCGACGGCCGCGACCGCGCGATTCATCTTCTGATGCATTGCGTTGAGTGCGGCCATGTCGAATAGACCGCGCCCGATGCCCGACTGATTCGACGCGATCGCCACGCGATAGCCCGACTGGTTCAGCCGCGCGATCGCTTCGAGACTGCCGGGAATGGCGACCCATTCGTCCGGCGACTTGATGAAGGCATCCGAATCGACGTTGATGACGCCGTCGCGATCGAGGATGACCAGTTTGCGGTTCATGACCATGGGCGGCGTTTCTTAAGCAGCGAGCTTCGAGATGTCGGCGACGCAGTTCATCTGCTGATGCAGCGCGTTGAGCAGCGCAAGACGATTGTTGCGCAGCGCCGGGTCTTCCGCGTTCACCATCACGTCGTTGAAGAACGTATCGACGGATTCGCGCAACGCGGCGAGCGCGGTGAGCGCCTCCGTATAGTTGCGCGCGGCGAGCTGGCTTTGCACGCGCGGCGTCACTTGCTCGATCTGCGCGTACAGATCCTTCTCGGCCGCTTCGACGAGCAGTTCCTTGTCGACCACCGAAGGCGCGCCTTGCTCCGACTTCTTCAGAATGTTCGAGATGCGCTTGTTGGCCGCCGCGAGCGCCGCGGCTTCCGGCAGCGCCGCGAATTCGCGCACGGCGTCGAGGCGCGCGACGATGTCGTCGAGGCGCGTCGGGTTCAGGCTCAGGACCGCTTCGATATCGTTCGCTTCGAAGCCGCGCTCGCGCAACAGTCCGCGCAGACGATCGAGGAAGAAGGCGTAGACCGCTTCGGTCGAATCGGCGACTTGCGGCATGCCCGCGAACTGACGTTGCGCCGCGCCGACGAGATCACGCAGATCGACCGGCAGCTTCTTTTCGAGCAGGATGCGCAACACGCCCAGCGCGTGACGGCGCAGCGCGAACGGATCTTTCTCGCCCGTCGGCGCGAGCCCGATGCCCCAGATGCCGACGATCGTTTCGAGCTTGTCCGCGAGCGCGACCGCGGCACCGACGCCCGTCGACGGCGTTTCGTCGCCCGAGAAGCGCGGCTGATAATGCTCCGAGCAGGCGAGCGCGACTTCTTCCGGCTCGCCGTCGTGACGCGCGTAGTACGTGCCCATCGTGCCTTGCAGCTCGGGGAATTCGCCGACCATGTCGGTCAGCAGATCCGCCTTCGCGAGACGCGCGGCGCGGCGCGTCAGCGCGGGATCGACCCCGACCATCGGCGCGATTTCGCCCGCGAGCGCTTCGAGACGCTCGACGCGCTGCAGCGTCGAGCCGAGCTTGTTGTGATAGACGACGTTCGCGAGCAGCGGCACGCGATCTTCGAGGCGCTTCTTCTTGTCCTGCGTAAAGAAGAACTTTGCGTCGGCGAGGCGCGGGCGCACGACGCGCTCGTTGCCTTCGACGATCTCGCCGGGCGTCTTCGTATCGATATTCGACACGATCAGAAAACGCGAGCGCAGCTTGCCGTTCTGGTCCGTGAGCGCGAAGTATTTCTGGTTCGTCTGCATCGTGAGGATCAGACATTCCTGCGGCACCTGCAGGAATTCCTCGTCGAAGCGGCATTCGTAGACGACCGGCCATTCGACGAGCGCGTTCACTTCGTCGAGCAGCGCTTCGGGCATCACGACGCGATCTTCGCCCGCAAACGCCTGCAGTTGCGTGCGGATCGATTCGCGGCGATCGTCGAAGTTCGCGACGACGCGGCCTTTGTCGAGCAGGGTGTCGGCGTAGTCGTCGGCATGAGCGATCGCGACGAAGCCTTCCGACATGAAGCGATGCCCGATGGTCGTATCGCCCGCATCGACGCCAAGCGCGCTGACCGGCACGACGTCGCGGCCGTGCATCGCGATCAGGCGCTGCACCGGACGCACGAACTGCACGCTGGTGCCGTCCGGACGCTGATACGTCATGACCTTCGGAATGGGCAGCTTGCCGAGGGTTTCGTCGAGCGCGGCTTGCAGGCCGTCGGCGAGCGTCGCGCCGGGCGCGGCGTAGCGCAGGAAGAAGGCTTCGGCCTTGCCGTCCTGCGCGCGTTCGAGTTCGGCGATGGGAAAGTCGGGGAAGCCGAGCGCCGCGAGTTTCTTCGCGAGCGGCGGCGTGGGGTTGCCTTCCTTATCGAGCGCGACCGTTACCGGCAAGACTTTCTCGCGCACCTGCTTTTCCGGCGCGACATCGCGCACATTGCGGATGAGCACGGCGAGGCGGCGCGGCGTCGCGTACTTTTCGAACGAAGGCGCGCCGTCGATGAGATCGCGCGCGGCGAGACGCTCGACGATGCCATCGGCGAAAGCGGTGCCGAGACGCGCAAGCGCTTTCGGCGGCAGTTCTTCGGTGAGCAGCTCGACGAGGAGCGAAGCGTGGTTGGATTGCGTCATTGTTCTAGCGAGCCTCGTCAAGCCTGTTCGTTGTTGCTGGGTTCGCCCGGCGGCGTGCTTTCCACCTTGAGCGGCGGCGCCCATGCCGGACGCTGCGCTTCCTGCTCGTCGCTGACGAGATCGCGATCGCCCTTGACCGGATTGCCGAGCATCGGGAAGCCGAGCGCTTCGCGCGAATCGTAATAAGCCTGCGCCACGAGGCGCGACAACGCACGGATGCGGCCGATATACGCCGCGCGCTCAGTCACGGAAATGGCGCCGCGCGCATCGAGCAGATTGAACGTATGGCCGGCCTTCAGCACGAGCTCATACGCGGGTAGCGCGAGCTTCGCATCGATCATCTTCTTCGCTTCTTCTTCGTAGCTCTTGAAGAACGTGAACAGCAGATCGACGTTCGCGTGCTCGAAGTTGTACGTGGACTGCTCGACCTCGTTCTGGTGATACACGTCGCCGTAGGTGAGGCGGCGCAGTTCGCGGCCGTTCGGGCCGTCTTCTTCCCATTCGGTCCAGATGAGGTCGTACACGTTCTCGACCTTCTGCAGGTACATGGCGAGGCGTTCGAGACCGTAGGTGATTTCGCCGAGCACGGGCTTGCAGTCGATGCCGCCCGCTTGCTGGAAGTACGTGAACTGCGTCACTTCCATGCCGTTGAGCCACACTTCCCAGCCGAGTCCCCAGGCGCCGAGCGTCGGGTTCTCCCAGTCGTCCTCGACGAAGCGCACGTCGTTCTGCTTCAGATCGAAGCCGAGCGCTTCGAGCGAGCCGAGGTACAAATCGAGGATGTTTTCCGGCGCGGGCTTCAGCACGACCTGATACTGATAGTAGTGCTGCAGGCGGTTGGGATTCTCGCCATAGCGGCCGTCCTTCGGGCGGCGCGACGGTTGAACGTAGGCCGCGCGCCACGGCTCCGGGCCGATCGCGCGCAGGAACGTGTGGACGTGCGAGGTGCCTGCGCCGACTTCCATGTCGATCGGCTGGAGGAGCGCGCAGCCCTTTTCGTTCCAGTAGGACTGCAGCGTCAGAATGATTTGCTGGAAAGTGAGCATGATTGCCTTTTGCGGGCGAACGCGGCGCGGCCATCGTCGTGACGACGCGACTCGGAGGCTCGGCCGAAGTACTTAAACGGAGAATTTTAGCCGAACGGACGGGCGGGTGCGGCTTTTTGGGAGAAGGCGGGCCGCGTCGCATCGCGCGACGCGGCTTTGTTTCAGCCGATGTTCAACGCTCGCCCGAACGTTTCCGATTCGGCGCGAATGCGAACGCGAACGCCAGCAGAATCAGCGATACCGCGATCACCGTCATGTTCCCGCTCGTCACATACGGCGTGCTGCCCGACGTGCCTTGCACGCGCGCTTCGAGCACGCCCGTGGCGAACGTCGGCAGCTTCGAGATGACATCGCCGTTGGCCGCGATCGCCGCCGTCATGCCGGTGTTGGTCGCGCGCAGCATCGGCCGGCCGGTTTCCATCGACCGCATTCGTGCGATCTGCAAGTGCTGATCGAGCGCGATGGTATTGCCGAACCACGCGAGATTCGTCGAGTTGATGAGAATGCCCGCGGGCGTTTCCTGCTCGCGGATCGTGCGCGCGATCTCTTCGCCGAAGATGTCCTCGTAGCAGATATCGACGGCGACCGGCTGGTTGTGCACGACGAATGCCTTCTGCGCGATCGGCCCGCGCGCGAGATCGCCGAGCGGAATGCCCATCATGCGCACGAACCAGTGAAAGCCGGGCGGCACGAATTCGCCGAAGGGCACGAGATGATGCTTGTCGTAGCGATACACGCCGTTCACATGCGGCGTGACGCCGAAGAGACTGTTGGTGAAATCGGTTGCGCGGCCATCGGGCAGAATCGTGACGCCGATCGCGCCGAAGAGAATCGACGAGTTCGTGTCGTCGGCGAAATTGCGGATCGCGACGGCGAAATCCTGCGGAATCTGCACCGACAGCACCGGCAGCGCGGTTTCCGGCGTGACGATCAGATCAGCGGGCTTCTCGGTGATGAGGCGCTTGTAGAGCGCGAGCGAGTCATCGACGCCCGACTGCTCGAACTTCATTTCCTGCTTCACGTTGCCTTGCAAGAGACGCACGTCGAGCGGTGCGTTGGCGGGCGTCGTCCATTGGACGAGCGACAGCAGCATGCCCGCGACGATCAGCGCAACCGCGACGACGCCCGGCGCGAACGCGAGCCGCCGCGTCTTGCGCAAGTGATAGACGGCCTGCACGATCAGCGCGGCGACGAGCGCGAGCACCCAGCCGACGCCGTACACGCCGACGATCGCGCTGAAGCCCTTGAGCGGACCGTCGACTTGCGCATAACCGCTCGCGAGCCAGGGAAAGCCGGTGAACACGAGGCCGCGCAGCCATTCGCCGAGCGCCCAGGCGCTCGCGAACGCGAACGCGCCGTGCCATGTCGGCGCATAGCGCGGCGATGCTTCGATGTCGCGTGCGGTGGCGGCGTCTTCATCGCCGAAGCGCGCGCGCCCCGCGACGAACGACCAGACCACGCTCGACAACGCCGGATAGATCGCGAGATACAGCGAGAACAGTGCGACGGCGGCGGCGGCGAGCGGCGCGGCCATGCCGCCGTAGACATGCATGCTGATGTAGAGCCACCACACGCCCGTCACGAAGTTGCCGAAGCCGAATGCCCAGCCGGTCGCGGCGGCGCTTTTCCAGCCGTTCGTGCGCGAGAGCCACGAGAAGAACAACGCGAACACGGCGAGCTCGATCCATCCGCCGTGCGGCGTCGGCGCGAAGGAGAGCGTATTGATCGCGCCGAGCACGGCCGCGACGAGGTAATGCCAGAACGGCAATGCGCGACGCGTATCGGGTGTCACGGAGACGTCGCGTTGACGGGAGAGAAAGCGAAACGATGAATCGGCCATTGATGACGGTCGAGATGAAACGGCAAAAGCGAGTGTAGGACTGACAGCGGGCGCCGTTCGGCTGCGGCGCCCGCGAAGCGCTTAGTCGCGCAGTTCGTCTTCGTCGTCGCCCGCGTGGTGATGTTGCTGCGCGAGATTCGGCACGCGCCGCACGAGAAGAACGTGAATCTGGCGGGCGTCGCCGCGCAGGATCTCGAACACGAAATCGTCGATGCGTACTTTTTCGCCGCGATGCGGCACGCGCCCGAAGCGATGCGTGACGAGTCCGCCGATGGTATCGACTTCTTCGTCGGAGAAATCGGTGCCGAATTCCTCGTTGAATTGCTCGATGCCGGTGAGCGCGCGCACGCGATACTTGCCGTCGGGCGTCGCGATGATATTGCCGGCTTCCTCGTCGAAGTCGTATTCGTCCTCGATGTCGCCGACGATCTGTTCGAGCACGTCCTCGATCGTGATGAGGCCGGCGACGCCGCCGTATTCATCGACGACGATCGCGATGTGATTGCGGTTCACGCGAAAGTCGTGCAGCAGTACGTTCAGACGCTTCGATTCGGGGATGAAGACGGCGGGGCGCAGCATGCCGCGCACGTCGAATTCTTCTTCGGCGTAGTAGCGCAGCAGGTCTTTCGCGAGCAGCACGCCGATGACGTTGTCGCGATTGCCTTCGTACACCGGATAGCGCGAGTGTGCTTTTTCGAGCACGAAGGGGATGAATTCCGCGGGCGTTTCCGCGATGTTGATGGCGTCCATCTGGGCGCGCGGCACCATGATGTCGCGCGCGCAGAGGTCGGACACCTGAAAGACGCCTTCGATCATCGAGAGCGAGTCGGCGTCGAGCAGGTTGCGCTCGTGCGCGTCCTGAAGCACTTCGAGAAGTTCGTCGCGCGATTCCGGCTCGTGCGAGATGAAATCGGTCAGGCGTTCGAGGAGCGAGCGCTTTTCTTGCGGTTTGTCGGTGTGGCGTCGACTGGGATAGGGATCGTTCATAGCGGAGCGCCCGGGAGTTCCCGGGCGCAGGTTAGCGGAAAGTTAAGCATACACCAAGGCAAAAAGCGGGCTGCGTGGCGCGGCGCGCATGACTTCAGCCATGCTAGCCGATAAATGTGCGAGAAGTATGTCCAGCGGAAAGCGTTGGCCGAATGGACGATATCAGGCGCGAAAATCATATGGAGGCAAAAAGCGCCAACGTCAGCGTCCGCCCTGCGCCTGGCAACGCTTCAACAACGCCTCCAGCGCCCGATCCGGCATGCCGCTCTCGCGCAGCGCCTCCACCGTCCGGCTGACGTAATCCAGCGTCGTCCCATATCGGCCGCTCGCGCAGCCGAGCACCGTTCGCACGACCGGATCGGCGAGCTTGCCGGTATAAGACGCCGCATCGCGCCGCATGACGAACGCGAGCGCATCGACGCGCCGTCCGTCCGCGAGCGTACAGGGCAGCCACGCGGGGCGGTACGAACCCATCGCCATTTCGCGGCGCCACAGCACGTCGAGATGCTCGATCGCTCCGACGCCCGCGAGCCGGAACGCCATGCCGGTGCACGAGCCGCCGCGATCGAGTGCAAGCACGAGACCCGGCTGCTGCGGCGTGCCGCGATTCACGCGCGACCACAGATAAAGCCCGCGATGATAGCCATGCACTTTGCCGCGCACCGCTTCGACTGTCGGCAGCCCGGGGTTCCAGATCAGCGAACCGTAGCCGAAGAGCCACACGTCCGACTCGCCGTCCCAATGCGCGAACGCCGCCTCGCGCGATGCCGCAAGTTCGGCATCCGTCCACAATGCGGATTCGCCGAGCGCGGGCGGATAGCCGGCGCACGGCTCGGGCGCGATGTCAGGAAGTGACTCGGGATGCGTGGGTTCGGGCAGCTTGTCGTTCACGGCGCGTTGGGAACATCGGGGACATCGGACCGGCTTCAGGTCGAAGGCACGTAAGGATCGGAAAATCCCAGAGACTGCATGATATCCGTCTCGATGGATTCCATCTCTTGCGCTTCGCTCTCGACTTCATGGTCGTAGCCCTGCGCATGGAGCGTGCCGTGGACGATCAGATGCGCGTAATGCGCGGCGAGCGGCTTGCCCTGTTCGGCCGCCTCGCGCTCGACGACCGGGCAGCACAGAATCAGATCGCCCGCGACCGGATCGTCCTCCGATTCTGCATACGCGAAAGTCAGCACGTTCGTCGCGTAATCCTTCTGCCGATACGTGCGGTTGAGCATCCGGCCTTCTTCTTCGTCGACGAAGCGCACGGTCAGTTCGGCGTCCGCGAACAGCGACGCCTTGATCCAGCGGGCGACCGTCGCGCGCGGCAGGATCGCCTTGTGCGACGGATACGCCTTCGCCGCTGGAAACTGCAGGGTCAACGTGAGGCGCGGCATTATTCGGGCTTCTGCGCTTGCTGTTGCGCAGCGCGCGCGGCCTCGGCGAGCGCGGCGTCTTTCTGCGATTGCGCGTCGTAAGCCTCGACGATGCGCGCGACGAGCGGATGCCGCACCACGTCCGCCGACGTGAAATGCGTGATCGCGATGCCGCGCACTTCCGACAGCACATGCTGCGCCTCGATCAGGCCGCTCTTGTGGCCGCGCGGCAAGTCGACCTGCGTCGTATCGCCGGTGACGACCGCCTTCGAGCCGAAGCCGATCCGCGTCAGGAACATCTTCATCTGCTCGGGCGTGGTGTTCTGCGCCTCGTCGAGGATGATGAACGCGTGATTCAGCGTGCGCCCGCGCATGTACGCGAGCGGCGCGATTTCGATCATCTGGCGCTCGAACATCTTCGCGGTCTTGTCGAAGCCGAGCAGATCGTAAAGCGCGTCGTAAAGCGGACGCAGATACGGATCGACCTTCTGCGCGAGATCGCCCGGCAGAAAACCGAGCCGCTCGCCCGCTTCGACGGCGGGGCGCGTCAGCACGATGCGCTTGACCTGATCGCGCTCGAGCGCATCGACCGCGCACGCGACCGCGAGATACGTCTTGCCCGTGCCCGCCGGCCCGATGCCGAAGGTCACGTCGTGCGCGATGATCTGCTTCAGATACTCGCGCTGCGCGGGCGTGCGTCCGCGCAGATCGGCGCGTCGCGTGTAGAGCTTCGGACCGTGGTCTTCGTCTTCGCCGAGATCGATCGTCGCGCTCGGTTCATCGAACGGATGATCGGGATCGCCACGAAAACGCGGATCGATTTCGCCTTCTTCGCCGTTAGCTTCGCGCGCATCCTTCGCGCGACGCGTCGCATGACGCGCTTCGACGAGCGCGAGCTGAATGTCGTCGACGGAAATCGGATCCCGCGCGCGGTTGTAGAAGTTTTCGAGCGCCGCGAGCGCGACTTTGGCGCCACGACCACGAATCGCGATCTTGTGGCCGCGTCGCGAAAGCGTCACATCGAGCGCCTGCTCGATCTGCCGCAGGTTTTCGTCGAGCGGGCCGCAGAGGTTGGCGAGCCGCGCGTTTTCGTCGCGCGGAGCGGTGAATTCCAGATGCTGCGTGGGAGCGTTCTTCAAAGTGAACTTGAGTTCCTGTCTTTAGTGCGCAAGCTCGGGCGCCATGACCAGTTCGCCGCGCAGCGAGTGCGGATAGGCATGCACGATCTTCACGTCGATCATCTGGCCGATGAGCCGCGCGTGCGATTCTGCCGGCGCCGGGAAATTGACGACGCGATTGTTCTGCGTGCGTCCCGCGAGTTCGTTCGGATCCTTGCGCGCCGGGCGTTCGACCAGAATGCGCTCGACCTTGCCGACCATCGATTCGCTGATGCGCTGCACGTTTTCCTCGATCGTCGCCTGCAAATGCTGCAGACGCTTCAGCTTGACTTCGCGCGGCGTGTCGTCGTGCAGATTCGCTGCCGGCGTGCCGGGGCGCGGGCTGTAGATGAACGAGAAGCTCGTGTCGTAGCTCATCTCGTCGACGAGCGCCATCATCTTGTTGAAATCGTCTTCGGTCTCGCCGGGAAAGCCGACGATGAAATCCGTCGACAGCGACAGATCCGGGCGGATCGCGCGCAACTTGCGGATGACCGACTTGTATTCGAGCACGCTGTAGCCGCGCTTCATCGCCATCAGAATGCGATCCGAGCCGTGCTGCACCGGCAAATGCAGATGCGAGACGAGCTTCGGCACTTTCGCGTAAGTGTCGATCAGGCGCTGCGTGAATTCCTTCGGATGCGACGTCGTATAGCGGATGCGTTCGATGCCCGGAATGTCCGCGACGTATTCGATGAGCGTCGCGAAATCCGCGATCTCGCTCGAACCGAGCGTCAGCGCGCCGCGATAAGCGTTCACGTTCTGGCCGAGCAGCGTGACTTCGCGCACGCCCTGGTCCGCGAGACCGGCGACTTCGGTGAGCACGTCGTCGAGCGGGCGAGACACTTCCTCGCCGCGCGTGTACGGCACGACGCAGTAGCTGCAGTATTTCGAGCAGCCTTCCATGATCGACACGAACGCGCTCGGGCCATCGACGCGCGCCGGCGGCAGATGATCGAACTTCTCGATTTCCGGAAACGTGATGTCGACCTGCGCGCGGCCGGTCGCGCGGCGCTGATCGATCATCGCGGGCAGACGATGCAGCGTCTGCGGACCGAACACGAGATCGACATACGGCGCACGCGCGACGATCGACGCGCCTTCCTGACTCGCGACGCAACCGCCGACGCCGATCAGCAGATTCGGGTTCGCTTCCTTCAGCTCGCGCACACGGCCGAGATCGGAGAACACCTTCTCCTGGGCTTTTTCGCGCACCGAGCACGTATTGAACAGAATGACGTCCGCGTCTTCGGGCGTATCCGTCTTGATGAGTCCTTCCGCCGCGCCGAGCACGTCGACCATCTTGTCGGAGTCGTACTCGTTCATCTGGCAGCCGAAGGTCTTTACATAAACTTTCTTGGTCATGAATCGTCGCCGGTCGCAGTGGTTAACCTGGGGGCGCTGTAAAAGAGATTAAAGAGGGAATTTGCGGCGCAATTACACTGATCTGCACCGCTTTTTACTGTATTTGACCCAATATTATAGCTCTGGCCGCCATTCCCGACGCTTCCCGCGCGCGTCGGGCGGATACGCCAGGTCGCCGAGCAGGTCGTTCGTCGTTTTTTCGAAACGCTCGACGAGAAAGTCCAGCAGCACCCGCACGCGCGGCGCCATGTACCGATTGGCGTGAAAAAGCGCGTGCACGGCGGCTTCGTGCGTACACCAGTCGGGCAACACCATCTGCAGCGTGCCGGCGCGCACGTCGGCGGCGATATCCCAGATCGATTTATGCGCGATGCCGTGGCCCGCGAGCGCCCATTCGCGCAGCAGCGCGCCGTCGTTGGTTTCCCAGGCGTCGGCGAGCGGAATCGTGTACGCGTAACGCTCGTCGCCGCGCACGAAGACGAGCTCGTTGAGCGGCCCGTTCGCCGTAACGACGACGAGGAAGTCATGCCCGGTCAGATCGGCGGGCGTTTCGGGCACGCCCATGCGCGCGAGATACGCGGGCGACGCGCACAGCACGCGGCGATTCGGCGCGAGCGCGCGGGCGGCGAGGCCGCTGTCGGGCGGGGCGCCGAAGCGGATCGCGAGATCGATCTCTTCCAGCAAAAGATTCGACACCGAATCCGATAGTGTGAGCGCGAATTTCACGTCCGGATGCAGCGCGCTGAATCCGTCGAGCCAGCCGTTCAGCATCGAGCGACCGAAATTCGATGTCGCCGAAATGCGAACCTTGCCGCGCACGACGTTCTGGCCGGCCTGCAGCGCGGCTTCGGCATCGTCGATCGCCTGCAGCGCGATCCGGCAATGCTGCAAATACACGCGGCCTTCGTCGGTTACGCGCAATTGGCGCGTCGTGCGCTCGAAGAGCCGCGTGTGCAGCGCTTTTTCCAGCTTGATGAGCCGCGCGCTCGCCGCCGCCGGCGACAGGCCCAGCTTGCGGCCCGCCGCCGACAGGCTTCCCGCCGACGCAGCTTCCACGAACAGGCGCATGTCGCCGAGCCGATCCATCGTCATTTTCAAATCCGGTTTGAGAATAATTCAAAGGGTAGGCCAATTCTCAAATCGCTGCGCGGCTTGCACAATGCGCTACGTGTAAACCCTTCCACCTCATCATGCCTCTTCCACTTCTCGCGCTTGCGATCAGCGCATTTGCCATCGGCACGACGGAGTTCGTCATCATGGGCCTCTTGCCCAACGTGGCGCACGATCTCTCCGTGACGATTCCATCGGCGGGGCTGCTCGTCACGGGCTACGCGCTCGGTGTCGCGGTCGGCGCGCCGCTGCTCGCCGTGCTGACGAGCAAGCTGCCGCGCAAGCTCGCGCTGCAGTTGCTGATGCTCGTGTTCATCGTCGGCAACGTGCTGTGTGCGCTCGCGCCGGGCTATGGCCTGCTGATGGTCGCGCGCGTCGTGACGTCGTTCGCGCACGGCTCGTTCTTCGGCATCGGCGCGGTCGTGGCCGCGTCGCTCGTTCCGGCGGAAAAGCGCGCGAGCGCCATCGCGCTGATGTTCACCGGGCTCACGCTGGCGAACGTGCTGGGCGTGCCGTTCGGGACGTTCATCGGACAGGAGCTCGGCTGGCGCGCGACGTTCTGGATCGTCGCGGGCTTGGGCGTATTGTCCGCGCTCGGCGTGACCGCGCTCGTGCCGAACCGCCACGACGCCGCGCCGAGCACGCTCGGCCGGGAAGTGCGCGTGCTGCGCGACGGCCAGGTCTGGCTCGCGCTCACGATGACGGTGCTCGGTTTCGGCGGCGTGTTCGTCGTGTTCACGTACATCGCGCCGATTCTCGAACAGGTGGGCGGCTTCTCGCCGCGCGCCGTCACGCTGATCCTGGTGCTGTTCGGCGTCGGGCTGACGATCGGCAACACGATCGGCGGCAAGCTCGCGGACCGCGCGCTGATGCCGTCGCTGATGGGCATTCTGTTCGCGCTCGCCGTCGTGATGGCGGTGTTCGCGAAGACGAGCCACAGCCAGACCGGCGCGATCCTGACGATTTTCGTCTGGGGCATCGCGGCGTTCGCGACGGTGCCGCCGTTGCAGACGCGCGTCGTCGAGAAAGCGAAGGACGCGCCGAATCTCGCTTCGACGCTCAATATCGGCGCGTTCAACGTCGGCAATGCGGGCGGCGCGTGGCTCGGCGGCGCGGTGCTGACGCACGGTCACGGTCTCGACGCGCTTCCGTGGGCCGCGGCGGCGGTCGCGCTGGCCGCGCTCGCGGTGACGTGGTTCGCCGCGCGCCTGGATGTCCCGCGCGTTACCTCGGACATAAAAGCAGCCGACGCTTGCTGAGCGCTTATCATGTTGGCTCAACGTAATTCGAGCCAACATGATCGATCATCTCATCTGCGATTGCGACGGCGTGCTCGTCGATAGTGAAGTCATCGCGGATCGCGTGATGCTGGACGTGCTCACCGAGACGTTTCCCGGCATCGACTTCAGACCGGTCGTCAAGACGGCTTTCGGACAGCAGACCTCGCGCTTCCTGACTCATCTGGAGACGAAGTTCGGCATCGTGATGCCGCCCGATTTCGTCGATACGATCGAGGCGCGCGTCTCGGTGGAACTCGCGCGCTCGGTCGGACCGATCGCCGGCGTGCGCGCCGCGCTGGAAGGCTGCGGCCTGCCGGTGGCGGTCGTGTCGAACAGCCGGATGGAGCGCGTGCGCGCGTCGGTGCGGCGGGCGGGGCTCTCCGAGATCGTCGGCGCGCGCGTGTTCAGCGCGCAGCAAGTCGAGCGGCCGAAGCCTTATCCCGACGTGTATCTGCTCGCGGCGCGCACGCTCGATGTCGCGCCCGAGCGCTGCCTCGTCGTCGAGGACAGCGTCGCCGGACTGACGGCGGCGCGCGCGGCGGGCATGAAGACCATCGCGTTCGTCGGCGCGAGCCATATTCCGTCCGGCTACGCGCAAGTGCTGCGCGAAACCGGCATCACGCGAATCATGGAGCACATGGACGAGCTGCCCGCGCTCGTCGCGGCGGGCGTGCGCGGGGATTTCGGCGACGTGCTCTCCTGATCCTTACGCCGCTTCCTCGACGGATTCACGCGCGGCCGCAAGCGCCGCGCGGAATTCCACCAGTTCCGCGATGGTCAGCATCGGCAGGCCGCGCTCCTGCGCGAAACGCTCGACTTGCGCGCCGCGCGTCATGGTGCCGTCGGCGTTCATCAGTTCGCAGAGTACGCCGGCAGGCTTGAGGCCGGCGAGGATCGCCAGGTCGACCGTGCCTTCGGTGTGACCACGCCGCGCGAGCACGCCGCCGGGCATCGCGCGCAGCGGAAAGACGTGGCCGGGCCGCACGATGTCCGCCGGCTTCGCGTTTTCGGCGATCGCCGCGCGGATCGTCGTGACGCGATCCGCCGCCGATACGCCCGTCGTCACGCCTTCACGCGCTTCGATCGATACGGTGAACGCCGTGCCGTAGCGGCTGCCGTTCGCGGCGGCCATCGGCGGGAGTTCGAGCGCGCGTACTTTGTCGTCGGGCAGACACAGGCACACGATGCCGCTGCATTCGCGGATCAGAAGGGCCATGGTGGCGTCGGTGAGTTTTTCGGCGGCGACGATCAGATCGGCTTCGTTCTCGCGATCGTCGTCGTCCTGAAGCACGACCGGACGGCCTCCGCGCATGGCGTCGAGCGCGGCGGCGATGCGCGGCGGAACGTCGAACGAAGCGAGCTGGGGAAGGTCGGCAGAAGCGTCATCGGCGATGACGGCCGGTGTGGCGAACGACAGGCTGGCAGCTTGGGACTGGGACATGTGAAACGCTCTCGCAGGAAATGTAAGCGAAAAACGTTTCAGGGCATTGCAAACAGACAGAACGGCACCCCACGGCGACGCGCCAAGAGGCGCGGCGGCGTCCGGTTCGGCACGATGCGGAAATCGCCAAGGGGACGGACATGACCATCTGCACATCTTCTCTCATCCGGACTATGACCGTCGGCTCTGGCATCTCACCAGATCTGCTGACCCCGCGCGTGAATCCTGCGCGGGCGCTCGCGGGCTCGTGGTCCGGCCGCGAAGCCTCGCCACATACCGCCGGTGGGGAATTGCACCCCGCCCTGAAGACGTACTCGATGCCGCAAGCCGCAAGGCTCGCGAGCTTTTTTAGGATACCGCACGCCGGCGGTTTTTGCACCGCCGCATGACGCGAAAGGGTGCGATACGCCATGCATAGCCGTTAGCTGTCCGCCCATGCCTTCGCCGCGTTGACCGCGCGGCGCCACCCGGCGAGGCAGGAATCGATCTCCGGTTTCGGCATCGACGGCGTGAAGCGGCGCTCCAGTTGCCATTGCGCCTTGAGTTCGTCGACGTCCTTCCAGTAGCCGACCGCGAGCCCCGCCAGATAAGCCGCGCCGAGCGCCGTCGTCTCGGCGATGCGCGGACGCGAGACATCGACGCCGAGAATGTCGGCCTGGAATTGCATCAGCAGATCGTTCGCGCAGGCGCCGCCATCGACACGCAATTCGCCGATGCGGATGCCCGAGTCCGCTTCCATGGCTTTCAAGACGTCGAGGGACTGATAGGCGATCGAATCGAGCGCCGCCCGCGCGACATGACTCGATGTCGTTCCGCGCGTGACGCCGAAGAGCGTGCCGCGTGCGCGCGCGTTCCAGTGCGGCGCGCCGAGCCCGGCGAACGCAGGCACGAGATACACGCCGTCGCTGTGCGGCACGCCGCGCGCGAGCGTCTCGATTTCGCTCGCGCGCCGGATGAGGCCGAGGCCGTCGCGCAGCCATTGAACGACCGCGCCCGCGATGAAGATGCTGCCTTCGAGCGCGTAGCTGACGTGATCGCCGATCTGCCAGGCAATCGTGGTGACGAGGTTGTTGCGCGACTCGATGGGCTTGTCGCCCGTGTTCATGACGAGAAAGCAGCCGGTGCCGTAGGTGTTCTTCACCATGCCGGAATCCGTGCACATCTGGCCGAAGAGCGCGGCGTGCTGATCGCCGGCAAGCGCTGCAAGCGGGACATCGGCGTTGAACACGGTGCCTCGCGCCGTGCCATAACGTTCCGACGACGTCCGCACTTCGGGAAGCATGCTGCGGGGAATGTCGAGCGCGTCGAGCAGTTCGTCGTCCCAGCGGCGTTCGTGAATGTTGAAGAGCATCGTGCGCGAGGCGTTCGTGACGTCGGTGACATGCAAGCCGTGACGCGTGAAATTCCACACGAGCCAGCTATCGACGGTGCCGAACGCGAGCCGCCCTTGCTTCGCCTTGTCGCGCGCACCTTCTACGTTATCGAGAATCCAGCGGATTTTCGTCGCCGAAAAGTATGCGTCGATAGGCAAACCGGTTTTCGCGCGAACCATCGCTTCGAGGCCGCGCGACTTGAGCTCGTCACAGAAGCCGGCCGTGCGGCGGTCCTGCCAGACAATCGCGTTATAGACCGGCGCGCCCGTCTCGCGATCCCAGACGATCGTAGTCTCGCGCTGGTTCGCTATGCCGACTGCCGCGATCGAAGCAGCGCTCGCGCCGGCGCGCGTGACGGCTTCCGCGGCGACGCCTGCCTGCGTCGACCAGATTTCGCGCGGATCATGTTCGACCCAGCCCGCCTCGGGATAAATTTGCTGGAATTCCTTCTGCGCCAAGGACACGATGTTGCCGTTCCGGTCGAACAGCATGGCCCGTGAGCTGGTGGTGCCCTGATCGAGCGCGAGAACGTACTGATCCTGCATGGTCTCCTCCGGTTCGAACGGACGTCGACGTTTCGGGCAGCAAAGGCGCTGTCCGTTTGCGCAATCTATCGGAGCGAGGCGACGCGGACAAGCTGGCCGAACGGCATAAGCCGCGCGACATCGACCGCTCGAATGCGGATTTGGCCTATGCCATTCGGCCGAGTGGCGCGGCGTTCGTGTTCGTCCGATACTGGCGGCACGAAACCGATTGAAGGGTGAGTGCGATGCGTATGCTGTTGATTTCCGGCGTGCTGGGCGCGGCGCTTCTGACGGGCTGCGTGGGCACGCCCAGCCTGGACGGCTCATTGGGCGCGCCGTCGTTCAGCGCGCTGCAGGACATGTGCGGGACCTCGCCCGTCGACTACGGCGCGGACGCGCAATCGGTCTATTCAGCCTTCTACGATGCCTATGTGGCCGAACGGCGCGGCGGGTTGCAGAAGGAGCGCTTCTGCGCATTCCAGGCGGCGATTGCAGAACGGTATCGTGCTTATCGCGCGAATCCCGGCCCCGAAGCGCAAAGCGCGTGGGCGAAGTTCTTCCTGGAGCAGCGCGCGCAGGCGCTGAGCTGGCGCGCGGCAGTGGACCCGACACTGCGGGCCGGCTGACGCGACTTGACGCTAGGTGAAGGGAAAGTGAAGCGGACGCGGCCTTGCACCGCGTCCCGAGTCCTGCCGCGTGCTACGAGTAACGCTTGAAAGCCTTGACTGTGGAGTCGCCGGTGGCGGTGAGGCGCCATTGCTGACGTCCCGATGCGAGATTTTCGAGTTGGACGAGCTGACGTTCGAGCAGGGCGTCGAGCTCTTCGCGTTCCATGTCGACCTGATTAGGCGCTTCCTGAACCAATAGCAGCGTGGCGAATTCGTGCGGACTCAGCATTGTGTTCTCCATGACGACCGAACGGCATAAGCAACCGGCCTTGTAAGCCGGGTCTTTTTGCTTCGAAACGTTGTACGGGAAAACTGAAAAATTGCCGGGCAAACGCGTCGATTTTGTGCTGCGGATGCCGGGAATTGGGATTGTAGGCAAGCGTCTGACAAGTGCCAAATTTGCCGAGAAAATTTTGGCTTTGACTTTTTATCAATGCAGAAGCGGTTCATCGCTCACGCGAATTTGAAGAATCCACTTGAGGTTCGTGCGGCGGCGCACACAAGGATCGGCATGCGAGCACACGCAATCAGCGACGCCTGATCGCCCGGTTAATGCGAAATGCGCATTAATTTATACGATAAATGAATTTGTTTTGGATTAAGCGGACAATGCAATATTCCCCCTTTGCCCGGATTGGCCACAAGGTCGGCCGGCACGTTCTGCCCGCTGGAATTTCGGACTTCATTCAATGACTCGCTTCAACTGGCAAAACCCGTATCCCACCCCGCGCCTTCCGGTGTTCGCCCGCAATATCGTTTCGACATCTCATCCGCTCGCCGCGCAGGCCGGTCTGCGCATGCTATGGAAGGGGGGCAATGCGGTCGATGCAGCCATCGCGGCCGCGGCGGCCATTACGGTGGTGGAACCCGTGTCATGCGGGCTGGGCGGCGACGCTTTCGCGCTCGTCTGGGACGGTCGGAAGCTGCACGGGCTGAATGCTTCGGGCGTATCGCCGGCGGCGTGGAACGTCGATTATTTCCGGCGCAAGTACGGCGAGGAAAACGGTCTCGCGCGCCAGCCCAAGCGCGGCTGGGACGCCGTGACGGTGCCGGGTGTCATCGCCGGGTGGGAAGCGTTGCACGCGAAGTTCGGCACGCTGCCCTTCGCGGATCTGATGGAGCCAGCCATCGAAATCGCCGAGCGCGGTCATGCGGTGGCGAGCATCGTCGCCTACAAGTGGGCGGCGGCGGTGCCGGAGCTCAAGGACATGCCGGGTTTCGCCGATGTATTCATGCCGCACGGCCGCGCGCCTGACGTGAGCGAACTCGTGCGCTTTCCCGGCCACGCGAAAACGCTGCGCCTGCTCGCGCAGCAAGGTCCGCGCGCGTTCTACGAAGGCGAGATCGCCGAGCGCATCGCCGCGTTCGCGCGCGCGGGCGGCGCGGCGTTGACGATGGACGACCTGCGCAACTATCGCGCGGACTGGGTCGAGCCGATCAGCAAGGATTATCGCGGCTACACGGTGCACGAGATTCCGCCGAACGGACAGGGCATCGCGGCGCTCATCGCGCTCGGCATTCTCGACAAGTTCGACGTGAGCGCTTTGAACGTCGATCGCATCGAGTCGCAGCATCTGCAAATCGAGGCGATGAAGCTCGCCTTCGCGGATGTCTATCGCTACGTCGCCGATCCGCGCTCGATGGAAGTCACGCCGGAACACATGCTCGACGACGCCTATCTGACCGAACGCGCGAAGCTCATCGATCCGAAAAAGGCGACGCACTTCGACTTCGGCATGCCCAAGGCGGGCGGCACCATCTATATGTCCGTCGCCGATGAGCGCGGCATGATGGTCAGCTTCATCCAGTCGAATTACATGGGCTTCGGTTCGGGCGTGGTCGTTCCCGACACCGGTATCGCGCTGCAGAACCGCGGTTGCGGCTTTTCGATGGATCCGAAGTCCGCGAACGTCGTGGAAGGCGGCAAGCGTCCGTTCCATACCATCATTCCGGCTTTCCTCACTCAGCAGGTCGATGGCAGGCAGGAAGCCGTCATGAGCTTCGGCGTGATGGGCGGCGACATGCAGCCGCAAGGCCATCTGCAATCCATCGTACGCATGCTCGACTACGGCCAGCAGCCGCAGGCCGCGTGCGACGCGCCGCGCTGGAAGGTGAACCGCGACTTCACGATCGAAATCGAAGCCACGCTCGATCTCGAAACCGCGCGCGCGCTCGAGGGTCTCGGCCACACGATCAAGTCCATCGACGATCCCTACATGGACTTCGGCTCCGGCCAGTACATCTGGAAGCTGGATCGCAATGATCCGGAGCGCGGCTATGTCGCGGCGAGCGACAGCCGGCGCGACGGACTCGCCGCAGGCTTCTGAGGCTGCCATCGGAGGCCGCGCCGTCGGCCGGTCTCCGTCGATAAAAAACCACGCATCCGATCGCCGCAATTGTGCAGGCGAGGGGGCCGCGCGCCCGCGCCTCGTGGCCTCGGTCGGACATCACGACATGGAAGCGGGATAGGAGAAATCATGAACGAACGCGTGTATCAAGGCGCTGCTCCGACGCAGGCGCAAACGCCCGCGCCGCACCCGGCGCCATCCAAGGCGATGATCCGCCGCATCGTGTTCTCGTCGTCGATCGGCAACGCGCTCGAGTGGTTCGACTTTCTCGTCTATGGCTATTTCGCGACGGTCATCGCGAAGGCGTTCTTCCCGTCGAATGACGAATGGCTCTCGACGATGCTTGCCATCGGCACGTTCGGCATCTCGTTCCTGATGCGCCCGCTCGGCGCGATCGTGCTCGGCATCTACGGCGACCGCAAAGGACGCAAGGCCGCGCTCACGCTCGCCATTCTGCTGATGATGGTCGGCACGCTCACCATGGCCGTGATGCCTTCGTATCAGCACATCGGAATCGCCGCGCCGCTTTTGATCTTGCTCGCGCGTCTCGTGCAGGGCTTCGCGGTCGGCGGCGAGTTCGGCAGCGCGACCGCGTTCATGGTCGAGCACAGCGAAGCGCGGCGCGGCTACTACGCGAGCTGGCAGTTCGCGAGCCAAGGGCTTGCCGCGATCATGGCCGCGGCGTTCGGCTCGGTACTCAACGCCTGGCTGCCGCAGCCGCAACTCGAAAGCTGGGGCTGGCGCATTCCGTTTGTCTTCGGTCTGCTCGTCGGGCCGGTTGGCTATTACATCCGCTCGCATCTGGACGAAACGCCGGAGTTTCTCGCGACGCGCTCCGCGCAGAAGGCGAGCGCGCCAGGCGTGTCGTTCGCGAATCAATGGCTGAATCTTTTGCTGGCCGTGGGCATCGTCGCGCAATCGACGGTCGGCGTGTACGTCCTGCAACTCTATATGCCGCTGTACGCAGTCAAGCAGTTGCACCTGCCGGCGACCGCATCGTTCGCCGTCGTGGTGCTCAATGGCGGACTTCAGTTCATCTTCTCTCCGTTGATGGGCGCGCTCTCCGACCGGCTCGGGCGCATCCGCATCATGCTCGGTACATCGATTTTCATGGGCGTCACGATTTATCCGATGTTTGCGTGGCTGCAAGCGCATCCGACAGTCGCGTCGCTGGTCGTTCTCCAATCGGTCGCGGGCATTCTCAAGGCCGCGTATTCCGGTCCAATGCCCGCGCTTATGTCCGAAATCTTCCCGACTCGCGTGCGTTCGACGGGTCTTTCCATCGGCTATGCGCTCGGCGTCACGCTGTTTGGCGGTTTTGCGCCGACCATCGTGGAAGCCTCCATCCATGTCACGGGGGACAAGCTCGCGCCGAGTTACTACGTGTTGCTGGCTGCCGTCTTGTCGGGAATCTCGCTGGCGATCGTCGCCTGGCGCATGCGCGCGGCACGACGCGCAACGTAACGGCGCGCTGCGCGACGGCATCGCGCGAAACAATCGAGGCGGCTTCGGCCGCCTTTTGCATTTCGAACACGACGCAACCATATACAGAGCCGACCGGCATGAATAATGCTGCAGCGCACCGACGACTCGACCGCGCCGGATCGTAAGAATTTGGAACGCATGGAACTGGCGGGCCGCGGGTGAGTCTGTCCCCATGTCTGCAAACTCATTGCAGGGCGGCTAAGATGAAAACAAGCCGCTGACACTTGAAGTCAACAGCGCCGGGGTCGATCCAATCACGGCGTCGCCTGAACCTCGGCCGTTTCTCATCGGCCGATGGCGCGTTCAGTCCAGCCAGGGAGCGCGATATATGCATACGGACAGTACACATGTGATGCCTTGGCGCATCGAAGACATCGATCTCACGCGAATCGATCGTCAGAAGGCGGCATCCAACGAGCACCTTCTCTTGTTGTTGTGCGCCTGCTCGTTCATCGAGAGCGGGACGGACCTCTATACGAGCAATCTCAGCAAGTATTTTCACGACGATCCCGAAATCTCGGCGTGGCTCAACAACGAATGGGAGCCCGAAGAGATGCAGCACGGCAGGGCGCTCAAGACCTACATCAACCATGTGTGGCCCGAGTTCGACTGGGACACTGCGTTCAGGAATTTCTTCGACGAATACTCGCTCACTTGTTCATACGAGGAGTTCGAGAAGAAGCGCGCGCTCGAGATGGTTGCGCGCTGCGTCGTCGAGACGGGAACGGCCACGCTTTATCGCGCGATCAACGATTGTTCGGATGAACCGGTGCTGAAGGAAATCACCGACAACATCCGCACGGACGAAGTGCGGCATTACAAGCACTTTTTCCATTTCTTCAAGAAGTGGAACAAGATCGAGGGCAATGGCCGCATGGCCGTGCTCGGCGCGCTCGTGCGGCGCGTCGTGGAACTGAAGAGCGAGGATTCGGAGATCGCGCTGCGGCACGTCTTCGCGATTCGTTACCCGGAGCGCGCGCAGGATGTCGAGTACAACCGCGAGCTCTCCGCGCGAGTGAATGCGCTCGTGCGGCGCAATCTGTCGGCGGATCAGGCCATCAAGATGCTGCTCAAGCCGCTCGATCTGCCCGCGCGCATTCAACCCGGCGTGCACTATCCGCTGTCGAAGATGACGCAGTTATTCTTCCGCTAACCTTGTTCGACGATGCCGGCGCAAAGCCGGCATCTTTTCATGACCGATCACAACACGCCCCGACCGTCGCTTTCGTCGCAATCCGTTTTCGATGAATGGCCGCCCGAGCTGCGCGCGCGCTTCGACGGCGCGCTCGCTCGCGCCGACGACGGCTTCACCGTTTCGCTATGCGCGGCGGATGAGGCTCATCGCGTGCGAACCGCTTTGTTGAGCGCCGGTGAGCTGTACGCGCCGGATGCGCGCAGACTCGCGTTCGCGTTGTGGCCGTCGTCGCGGACGGCGCAGGCTGTCGCCGCGAGCGGACGCGCGACACTCGCCTTCGTATACGATGAGGCGTTTTATCAAGTGCATCTGGACGTGCGTCGCGTGCCGCTCGACGATGTGCCGCTCGCGTGCTTCGTCGGCACGATCGAGAGCGGTGAGGTTCAACGGGTGGGATATGCGCGACTCACGAACGGAATCGCCTTCGAACTGACCGAAGCGCAATCGGCGCTCGCGCGCTGGCGCGAGCAACTCGACTGGCTGAAGCGGGCGGCGAGCGTCGCCGCCTGAATCACGACAGATGCATTAACGGCTGCGATCGCCCGATCGCAATGCGTCGCGCCGTCCGCCGAGCAATGCGCCGGGATTGCCGCCAGGCTTGCGCGAGTTCGCGACCTGACCGGCCTGAACCGGCTCCTGACGACGCGGCGCGGAACCCGCGTTCACGTTCGGCTTGCTGTGAGTGCGCGCATCGCGCGAAGGCTGCGCGCCGCCGTTGTTCGGCTTCGCCGGACGCGCGCCGCGTGCATCGCCGTTCGGACGGCCGCCTTCGCGGCGTGCTTCGCCACTCGAACGTCCCTCGCCGTTACGCGGATTCTGGCGTCCCTGACCTTGACCTTGTCCCTGGCCGCGTCCTTGACTGCGGCGCTGGATCGGCTCCGGCTTCGCGTTCGGATCCGGCTCGAAGCCGGGAATCACTTCGCGCGGAATCGGCCGCTTGATGAGGCGCTCGATGTCCTTCAGCAGTTGATGCTCGTCCACGCACACCAGCGACACCGCTTCGCCTTCCGCGCCCGCGCGACCCGTGCGGCCGATGCGATGCACATAGTCTTCCGGCACGTTCGGCAAATCGAAGTTGACGACGTGAGGCAACTGATCGATGTCGATGCCGCGCGCCGCGATATCGGTGGCGACGAGCACCTGCAGCGTCTCGGCCTTGAATTCGCCGAGCGCGCGCGTGCGGGCCGACTGGCTCTTGTTGCCGTGAATCGCGAGCGCGCTGATGCCGTCTTTCGTGAGCTGCTCGGCGAGCCGGTTCGCGCCGTGCTTCGTGCGCGTGAACACGAGCACCTGGAACCAGTTGTTGCCGCGGATCAGATGCGTGAGCAACTCGCGCTTGCGATCGCGATCGACCGGATGGATCTTCTGATCGACGGTCTCAGCCGTCGTATTGCGGCGCGCGACTTCGATCAGCGCGGGCGAATCGAGCAGGCTGTCGGCGAGCGCCTTGATCTCGTCGGAGAAAGTCGCCGAGAACAGCAGGTTCTGGCGCTTCGCCGGCAGGCGCGCGAGCACGCGCTTGATGTCGTGGATGAAGCCCATGTCGAGCATGCGGTCGGCTTCATCGAGCACGAGAATTTCGAGCTGCGAAACGTCGATCGTCTTTTGCTGCATGTGATCGAGCAGACGTCCCGGCGTCGCCACGACGATATCGACGCCGCGCTTCAACGCGTCGATCTGCGGATTGATGCCGACGCCGCCGAACATCACCGTCGACTTGAGCTTCAGATATTTGCCGTACGCGCGCACGCTTTCTTCGACCTGCGCGGCGAGTTCGCGCGTGGGCGTGAGGATGAGCGCGCGCACCGGACGCTTGGCGCCACCCGTGACGGGCGCGAGTTGCGACAGGCGCTGCAGGATAGGCAGCGTGAAGCCGGCGGTCTTGCCGGTGCCCGTCTGCGCGCCCGCGAGCAGATCGCCGCCTTTCAGAACGGCAGGAATCGCCTGAAGCTGGATCGGAGTGGGACTGGAATAGCCGAGTTCGTTGACGGCGCGAAGCAGAGGTTCGGACAGGCCGAGTGAATCAAAGGACATAAATTGGATGCTTATTCGTTGTGTCGAACGGCGCGCATGCGAATGGGCCACGGCGAAAAGTTTCGGCCGGCAGAGCGCATGTGCATCGCTCGAAGGAAAATCGGGCGGCGGGCCAGTTGGCGATCAGCGATCGCCGGGCGTTGCCGCGAGGTTCGACGTGCTATCAAGACACGTCATCTGGCGCTTAGTTGCATCGATGGACACTTCGACGCTGCGGCACCCGTTCCAGCCGGCGCTCACGCGACATAGCGCGCGACGCTCACGAACTGGCACAGGCTGCCTGCGAGCACGAACAGATGCCAGATGCCATGTCCGTGCCGGATGCGCTCGTCGTTGATGAAAAACCAGATGCCCGCGGTGTACACGACGCCGCCCGCCACCAGCCACGCGGTTCCCGCGGGCGGCAGCGCCGTCACGAGCGGATGAATGGCTACGAGCGCGAGCCATCCCATCAACACGTACAGCACCATCGAAACGCTGCGGGTTCGCCGCCCGAGCGTGAGTTCCTGCACGATCCCGAGCGCGGCGAGCCCCCAGCTCACGCCGAAGAGCGACCAGCCCCAGGGACCGCGCAAGGTCACTAGTGTATACGGCGTGTAGCTGCCGGCTATCAACAAGTAGATGGCCGAGTGATCGCACTTCTGCAGTATCGCTTTCATGCGCGGCGAGCGCGCGCAGTGATACAGCGTGGAGATCACGTAGAGCGCGCAGAGCATCGCGCCGTACACCGCGAAGCTCACGACCTTGTACGCGTCACCGTCGAGCGCGCCCATCGTGACGAGCGCAGCCAGACCCGCAACCGACAGCAGCGCGCCGATCAAATGGCTGATGCTGTTGAAACGCTCGCCGACATGCATATCGAATTCACCAAAAGACAAGGGGCGCGGCCACGAAGGCTGCGCCCCATATGCGTATTGTACGCTGTCCCGGCGAAGGACCTATGAAGCCATCAGTCGAGCGGCGCCGAACGCAGGTTGCTCACCTGCTGCGGCGACACCGGCGTGCCGTGGTTGCCCCACGACATACGGATGTACGTCACGACTGCGGCGACTTCCGTATCCGACAGCGACTGTGCGAACGGCGGCATACCGTGCGGCATCGGGTTGCCTTCCGTACTCGGCGGATAACCGCCGTTCAGCGTCATACGGATCGGATTGACGGCCGATTGCATCTGGATCGACTGGTTGTTCGCGAGCGGCGGGTATGCAGGCGGCTTGCCGAGACCGTTCTCCGCGTGGCACTTCGCGCAGTTTTCGGTGTAGACCTTCTTGCCGAGCGTGAGCAGTTCGCCGCCGAACTTCTCGGACGTCTCCAGCTGCATGACTTCCGGCGCTTCCTTCTTTTGCGGAATCGACTTGAGATACGTCGAGATCGCGTTGATGTCCGCGTCGGTCATGTACTGCAGGCTGTTGTGAACCACTTCCGCCATCGGGCCGAACACCGCGCCGCGCTGCGACACGCCGGTCTTCAGCAGATCGTTGATGTCCTTCAGGTCCCAGTCGCCCAGACCGGCTTCCTTGTTCGACGTCAGCGACGGCGCGTACCAGTTCTGCAGCGGGATGAGGCCGCCGGCGAAGGCCGCCGAGCTGACCGGGCCGCCCATCGCGTTGATCGACGTGTGGCACATGCCGCAGTGACCGAGGCCTTCGACGAGATACGCGCCGCGGTTCCATTCGACCGACTTGGTCGGATCCGGCTTGTACTCGCCTTCCGAGAAGAACAGCGTGCGCCAGCCGATCAGCAGGTTGCGGTTGTTGAACGGGAAGCGCAGTTCATGCGGACGGCTCGGTTCGGAAACCGGCGGCACCGAGCGCAGATACGCGTAGATCGCGTCCGAGTCCGCGCGCGTGACCTTCGTGTAGCTCGTGAACGGGAAGCCCGGATAGAGCAGCGAACCGTCTTTCGAGCGGCCCGTGTGCATCGCGCGATAGAAGTCGTCGGAGGTCCACTTGCCGATGCCGTATTGATCGTCCGGCGTGATGTTCGGCGTGAACATCGTGCCGAACGGCGTGGCCATCGGCAGGCCGCCGCCGAATTCCTTGCCGCCGCGAACCGTGTGGCACGCGATACAGTCGCCGGCGCGGGCGAGGTACTCACCTTGTTTGATGAGCGCGGCTTTGTCGGCAGGCGTCGCCGCGATGGCGCCGCCCGAATGCAGGTTGTCGCCGCCCGACCAGAGGACGGCGCCGGCTGCGACGGCTGCCACCACGACAGCCGAGGAAAGTGCAAACAGGGACTTGCGTTTCATTGTGTTGTCGCTCCAGACGCCTTATTGCGGTTCGCTGCCGCACTTGAGCGGCATCTTCAACGAGCCAGCGGGCGCGGGCACCGGGTTGGCGGGTGCGGTTTGCGTAGAGAGCCATGCGGCGACGGCGGTCACGTCGTCGTCCGTCAGGCGCGAGGCGATCTGCTGCATGCAATCGGGCGCCTTCGCGTGACGCGTGCCCGACTTCCATGCGCCGACTTGCGCGCTGATGTAGTCCGAATGCAGGCCGACGAGACCCGGGATGGCCGGCTGCATGCCGGTCAGACCCTTGCCGTGGCAGGCCGCGCACGCGGGAATGTTCTTCGATGCATCGCCGTTCAGCACGAGCTGCTGGCCGCGCGCGAGCGTCGTGGCCGACACGTTCGACTTCACGGGCGTCGGATACGGCGGGCGCTGGTTCGAGAAGTACGTCGCGATCTGATGAAGGTAATCGTCCGAGAGATACGTGACGAGGTAGTTCATCGGCGGGTACTTGCGCCGCCCTTCGCGGAAATTCTGGAGCTGGTTGTACAGATAGTCGGCAGGCTTGCCGGCAAGACGCGGGAAGTAATCGTTGTCCGTGCCTTCACCGTGAACGCCGTGGCACGCGGTACAGCCTTGCACGCGCGCGGCCATCGTGTCCGGTGCGATCGGCTGGTTCTGCGCCTGCGCGGCGGAGCTGAAAACGCCAGCGCTGCCTACCAGAGCCGAGGCAAAAGCCATAGCGAGCAGCGGACGAAAAATGCGTCTTGAAAACACGCGACACTCCATGAAATTCGGGGACCTGCCGAGCTTCGTGCGGCTCGGTGCGAAGGTGGCGAACCACGGCCACGCAGGGGGCGGTGGGTGGCGGACCACGGCCACAGCGGCTCGACGAGCCTCTGATGCGACGCGGCATTCTATCATCGATGCATGATGATGACTATTTGACACAATCTCGCTCTAAGTCCCGCTGCAGCGCATTCGCGACAATATGCCGCGCGGCTATTGACCACCCGCGACGAACTTCCTAGGCGCGTGTGGTTCATTGCCTCTCGACAAATATTCGACTCGATGCGAGACGCCCGATCGACGTGCTTCATGCAGTTTCGGAAGCGTCCGGCAAAAATTCAAGGCGTTTCGCTCATGTTCGATGCTGTGCTGCACCGCGGACCTTCATTCAGACTCCGCAAAATTCCTTCGATGACCTTCCCTTTAGCAATGCGCGTTCACGCCGCGCCCGGTTCCGCATGATGAACGACGATCCTCTCTCGCTCGCGCAGACGGCCTTCGCCGCGCTCGCCGATCTGGCCTTCGCCTGCGTGCTCGGCGCGCTGCTGCTGAACGTGTGGCTGTCGCGCGAACAGGCGTTCGCGACCGTATCGCCCGCGCGGCGCGGCTGGTTGCGGGCGGCGCGCGGCGGTCCGATCGCAGCCATCGCGCTCGTTCTGTGCAACTTCGCTTCGCTGTGGCTGCAGGCGGCGGCGATGAGCGGCGCGCCGATCGTGCAGGCGGGCGGCGCGTTGTGGCTCGTCGCGACGGGCACGCACGCGGGCATCGGCTGGTCGGTGGCACTGGCGGGCAGCGTGCTGTTGCTGCTCGCGTCGGCGGGCGGCGGCGCGCTTTCCGGTACGCGGATCGGCATGGCGCTCGTTGCCGCGCTGATCGTCGCGGCGGGCAAATCGGCGATCGGCCATGCCGCCGATGCCGGCGCGTTCTCGCTCGCCGAAGCGGTTCAGACGCTGCATCTGCTCGCGACGGCGGCGTGGGGCGGCATTGTGATCGCGGGTGCGTTCGTGTTGCCGGCGCTCGATACGTCGCTTGCGCGCGCATATCTGATCCGCACGGTCGCGCGCATGTCGCGAGCGGCGTCGATCGCGGTCGCGTTCGTCGTGCTGACGGGCGTGTTCAACGCGTGGCGCGGCATCGGCGGATCGGCCGCGGTGCTGACCGCGAGCGCGTGGGGTCATGCGTTGATCGTGAAGATGCTGCTGGTTGCGGCGGCGCTCGCGTTCGGCGCGCTCAACCGCTGGTCGGCGTTGCCGCGCCTGTCGCGCTCGGCATCGACGATGGACGCGCATACGGTCATCAACGTGATGCGCGTCGAAGCGCTGATGATGGCGGGTGTGTTCGTGGCGGCGGCGGTGCTGTCGCACAGCGTGCCGGGTTCGTCGCTCGCGGGATGAAAACGGCGACGCGCGGCGTTACTCGTAGCCGAGCCTGTGACTGACGATGGGCGCGCAAAACAGCGCCACCGCGCAGCCGATGATCTTGCCCTGCAACTCGACGAACGCCGTATGCGAACCGCCGACGAAGATCACTTCGACCAGTTGCGGCAGGCAGAACACGACCGCCGCACCGATGAACCAGCGCGTCACGGCCGCGATGCGCCAGCCGCGCTGCGCCCCGATTCCCGCGGCCACCACGCGCGCCACGCCCAGCGCGACGAGCGAGCCGACCGCGAGCTGGGCACGGACGTATTCATCGGGAAGGACCTGCCACATGATTGTTCTCGCTTTTTGGTGACTATCGGCAGCGTATGCGCAAGAAGCTCGCCAGTATGTACGAGAAAACGCAGATCGTGAAGCGCGGCCCGCGCGGGGCCGCATTCGCTCAAAACGTGTGCTCCGGCCCGGGAAAACTGCCGTCCTTCACCGCGCGCACATAGGCTTCGACGGCGGCGAAAATGTTCGGCTGACCCTGCATGAAATCCTTGACGAAGCGCGGCCGCTTGCCGTGAAAGATGCCGAGCATGTCGTGCAGTACGAGCACTTGTCCGGAACAGTCGACGCCCGCGCCGATGCCGATCGTCGGAATCGCGAGCGCTGCGGTCACTTCGCGCGCGAGCAACGTCGGCACGGCTTCGATCACGAGCAGTTGCGCGCCGGCTTCCTGCAGCGCGATGGCGTCGCGCTTCATCTGCTCGGCCGCCGCTTCGGACTTGCCCTGCACCTTGAAGCCGCCGAATGCGTGCACCGATTGCGGCGTGAGACCGACGTGCCCGCACACCGGAATCGAGCGCTCGACGAGAAAGCGCACGGTATCCGCGAGCCATTCGCCGCCTTCGATCTTCACCATCTGCGCGCCCGCGCGCATCAGTTGCACGGCGTTCGCATAGGCGTCTTCCTTCGAGCCGATGGTGCCGAACGGCATGTCCGCGACGATCAGCGCGCTGCGATTGCCGCGCGCGACCGACGCCGTGTGATACGCGATGTCCGCGAGCGTCACTGGCAGTGTCGTGTTGTGGCCTTGCAGCACATTGCCGAGCGAGTCGCCGATCAGCATGACATCGACGCCCGCGCGTTCGAGCAGCGCGCTGAAGCTCGCGTCGTAACACGTGAGCATCGCGATGCGCTCGCCGTTTTCGCGCATGGTCTGGAGCTTGGGGACGGTGATCGTCGCGCGATTCGTTTCCTGCAGATACGTCATGGTCGTTTCACTGAAGAGAGCGTGGCCGGGCTGCGAATTCAGACCGATACGCCTTTGACAAAGAATTCCTTGCGCCCGCGCATGGCGCCGATGCGCTCGATCAGAAGCGCGAGGTCGTCATCCGAGGCGAGCGGGTTCAGGTGCTCCGCGTTCACCGTGAGCAACGGCGTCGCGTCGTAGTGATAGAAGAAGTCGTTATAAGCATCGCAGAGCGCGCGCAGATACGAATCGGAAATTTGCAGCTCCATCGGCAGCGCGCGCTTCTGGATGCGCGAAAAAAGCACTTCCGGACTCGCCTGCAGATAGACGACGAGATCGGGTGCGGGCGCGCTCGCATGAATGCGCGAGGCGATGTCCTTGTAGAGCTGGAACTCGTCGTCGGGCAGGGTGAGGCGCGCGAAGAGCTCGCTCTTCTGCGTGAGAAAGTCGGTCATCAGCGCGGCGCCGCTCGTGACGATATCGGCGGCTTCCTGCGTCTGCGATGCGCGCTGCAACGCGAAGCTCAACTGCGTGGCGAGCGCGTGCCGCGTGGTGTCGCGATAGAAGCGCTCGAGAAACGGATTGTCCTGCGGGCGCTCGAACAGCGTGCGCATCGACCACCGTTCGGCGAGCAGCGTCGCGAGCGTGGTCTTGCCGACGCCGATCGGCCCTTCGATCGCGATGTAACGATGCGGCGGCCGCAGTTGAGGCGCGGTGACGGTGAGTGGCGGAACGCTCATCGGCAGTCTGTCTTCGTGGAAGGGGAGTCGGTTGCGTTGGAGCCGCGCGGTTGCGTCGCGACCATGCACTGACACGTCGCGACTTTCTCGATGCGCTGATCGGCGACGCCGTCGATGAACGCATCGGCGCGACCGCGTTGAGGAAGGATGAGATCCGGCTCGAGCTCGACGAGCGGCACGAGCACGAAGGCGCGCTCGGTCATGCGCGGATGCGGCACGACGAGATCGGCTTCGTCGATGCTCGATGCGCCGTACAGCAGGATGTCGAGATCGAGCGTGCGCGGCGCATTGCGATACGGCCGCTCGCGCCCGAACTGCAACTCGATGTGATGACACAGGCGCAGCAGCGATCGCGCGGGCAGGCTCGTTTCGAGCTTGACGACGCAATTGAAGTAATCGTCGCCCGATGAATCGATCGGCGCGGTGCGATAGACGCTCGATTTCGCGAGCACGGTGATCGTGTGCTGCTGGGCGAGACACACGACTGCGTCTTTCAGGGTCTGGCGCGCATCGCCGAGATTCGCCCCCAGGCCCAGATAAGCAATCGTCATGGCAGAAGTCCTACGCGTGGGTCACAGCGGAAAGCGGGAGAACAGGATCGCTCTTCGCTACTGTAACCAAATCCGGCGTTACTCGTCGTCGGCGGCTTCGCGCCTGTTCGCCGCACTCGATACCGCGTCGTCATTGCCTGCCTGCGCGGCTTGCTCGTCCTGCGCGCCGGGTTCGCCCGAGCGACGCTTCGCGTTGCTGCGGCGCCGGCGCTTCTTCGGTGCGTTGCGATCCTTGCCGCCTTGCGACAGGAGTGCTTCGCGCTCGGCGTGATCGCCGTCGATGAAGTCGCTCCACCATTGGCCGATGGCCGCATCGAGCTCGCCCGATTCGCAACGCAACAGCAGGAAATCATACCCCGCTCTGAATCTTTGGTGTTCCAGCAGCTTCAGCGCGCTGCGGCCGCGTTTTTCCAGTCGATGCTGAAGACCCCAGATCTCGCGCATGTCGGACGAGTAGCGCTTGTGGATCGCGAGTTTCTCCGTCTGCATATCGAGGACATCGTCCATCGCGCGATGCAATGCGGGCACCGGATAGTCGCCGTTCGCGGTGTATTGCTGCCAGCGCGTCTGCACGTCGTGCCACAGGAGCGTCGCGAAGAGAAAGCCCGGCGACACGCCCTTGCCGGCGCGCACGCGCTCGTCGGTGCTGGTGAGCGCGAGCGTGACGAACTTCTCGCCGTGCGGCTGTTCGAGCACGACATCGAGCAGAGGCAACACGCCGTGATGCAGCCCTTCCTGACGCAGCCGCGTGAGACACGCGAGCGCATGGCCGGACAAGAGCAGCTTCAGCATCTCGTCGAAGAGACGCGCGGCCGGCACGTTGTTCATCAGGTCGGCGAGATCCTTGATCGGCGCGCGCGTGGCTTCATCGATCTCGAAGCCGAGCTTCGCCGCGAAACGCACGACGCGCAGCATGCGTACCGGATCTTCGCGATAACGCGTGGCCGGATCGCCGATCATGCGCAACAGGCGCGCGCGGATGTCGGCCATGCCGTCGTGATAATCCAGCACCGTTTGCGTGGCCGGATCGTAGTACATCGCGTTGATGGTGAAGTCGCGGCGCGTGGCGTCTTCGTGCTGCTCGCCCCAGACGTTGTCGCGCAGCACGCGGCCGCTCGCATCGACGGCGTGCGTGCGCGCATCGAGCTCGCCGCGCTTGAGGCGTCGCGGCGGTTCGGCGGAAGGCTCCGGCGGCGCGTCCATGAGCGCGCGGAACGTCGATGTCTCGATGATCTCCTGCCCGAACTGCACATGCACGATCTGGAAGCGCCGGCCGATGATGCGCGCGCGGCGAAAGAGCTTCTGCACCTGATCGGGCGTGGCGTCGGTGGCGACGTCGAAGTCTTTCGGCGCGACGCCGAGCAGCAGGTCGCGCACCGCGCCGCCGACGATGAACGCGCGATGCCCGGCCTGCTGCAGGCCGTCGGTCACGCGTATCGCGTTCTTCGAGATCAGCGAAGGATCGATGCCGTGAATCTCCGACGACAGGATGACCGGCACGTTCGGATCGCGCTTCACGGGCGCGGCGGCTTTCTTGCGCGTGCTCTTGCGAGCGGGTTTCGGCGCGGCTTCGGAAGCAGCGGCGGGGACGTCGTGGCCTTCGTCGGCAGAGGCGGTTTCTTGCCCGAACAGCTTGCGGATGAGTTTTTTAATCACGAGTGTCGAACAGGTTCAGGATGCGCCAGCCTTTGGCTTGCGCGTGCGCGCGCAGGGTGTCGTCGGGATTGGTCGCGACCGGATCCGTGACGCGCTCGAGCAGCGGGATGTCGTTGTGCGAGTCGCTGTAGAAATAGCTGTGCTTGAAGTCGTCGAGCGTCTTGCCGAGCGTCGCGAGCCATTGCTCGACGCGCACGATCTTGCCTTCGCGATAACTCGGCGTGCCCGTCGGCCGGCCGGTGAGCGCGCCGAGCGGATGATCGTCGACCGTTTCGACTTCGCAGGCGATCAGCGTTTCGATGCCGAAGGCTTCGGCGATCGGCGCGGTGATGAACGCGTTCGTCGCGGTGACGAGGCAGCAGAGATCGCCTTCGTCCTGATGCTCGCGCACGAGCGTGACGGCGGCCGGCACGATGCGCGGGTTGATCACTTCGCGCATGAATTGCGCGTGCCAGTCGGTGAGCTGTTCGCGCGAGTATTTCGCGAGCGGGGCCAGCATCGCGTGCAGATACGCGTTGATGTCGAGCACGCCCGCCTTGTAATCGGCGTAGAAGGCGTCGTTCTGACGCGCGAAGGATTCCGCCTCGACGATGCCGAGCTTCACCATGAAGCGGCCCCATTCGTGGTCGCTGTCGGTGGGAATGAGCGTGTGATCGAGATCAAAGAGGGCAAGGTTCATGGGAGCGCATTCTACTTGAAGCGGGTCGGATCGTTGTCCGGCGCGGCGGGGCCGGATTCGGGGCCGTTCGGATCGGCGGGCGTTTCTTCCGGCGCCGATACGGGAACGAGGGGCGCGGCCCGGCCGGTTTGCTGGAGCATCGTGCGCAGCAGCGCTCGCGTCACCGCGCGCTTTTGTTCCAGGGAGAAGCGGTCGAGTTCGTCGAGCAGGGCCATGAGGCTCGGCATGTCGCGGCGAAAGTGCGTGAGCAGATAGGCGGGCACGTCGTCGGCGAGCACGATGCCGCGTTCGCGCGCCGCGTGCTTCAGCACCGATGCCTTCGCTTCGTCGGAAAGCGGCTGAAGATGGAACACGAGGCCCCAGCCGAGCCGCGTGCGCAGGTCTTCGCGGACCGTGAGCGCGAGCGGCGCGTCGTTGCCGGTGGCCACGAGCGCGCTCGCCGGATATGCGCGCACTTCGTTGAAGAGATTGAAAAGGGCGATCTGCTGCGCGGGGGAAAGGCGGTCGCAATCGTCGACGGCGTAAAGCGTCACGCGCGGATCGAACCCGAATGCGTTGAGCGCGCTCTGCGGGCCGAGATAGCGCGCATGGCCGTTCGCCTCGTGCGTGAGCGCCTGCAGCAGGTGGCTGCGGCCGCTGCCCGGCTCGCCCCACACGTAGAACGTGCGGTCGGCGACCGGCCCGGCCGCGAGCGCGCCTTCGAGTTCGCGCAGCCGCGCGATCAGTTCGTGATTGCCGGCGGCGAAAAAGTTATCGAAGGTGGCGGGCGGCGGCGTGCCCAGATCGAGCGTCAGTTGGCGTTGCACGGGAGATCGGTATCGTCGGGCCTTGAGTCGGGCGAATCTTGAAAACTGCCGGATGAGCTGCGGGTATACGCGCAAAGCCGCGGCGGACGGCCCTGCGCGCCAATGGCTCGGGCGCTTCTGAGATTGTCTGCGATCTCGAAAAAAGCGCCTTCGCGGATTCTGGCGTGCGCGGGAAAATCCGGCTGGCCGACCGTCGACGGGTCATCATCGGGTAAAATCGCATTTTACCGACCTTCTTGCTCCTCCCTCCATGAATCAACCGAAATCCGCACCGGACGCCCAAGGTTTGTCGTATCGCGACGCGGGCGTGGACATCGACGCGGGCGACGCGCTCGTCGACCGGATCAAGCCGTTTGCCAAGAAAACGTTGCGCGACGGCGTGCTGGGCGGCATCGGCGGATTCGGCGCGCTCTTCGAGGTGCCGAAGAAGTACAAGGAGCCGGTGCTCGTATCGGGCACGGACGGCGTCGGCACGAAGCTGCGCCTCGCGTTCACGCTGAACCGGCATGACACGGTCGGCCAGGATCTCGTCGCGATGAGCGTCAACGACATTCTCGTGCAGGGCGCCGAGCCGCTCTTCTTCCTCGATTACTTCGCGTGCGGCAAGCTGGATGTCGACACCGCGGCGGACGTCGTGAAGGGCATCGCCACGGGCTGCGAGCTGGCGGGCTGCGCGCTGATCGGCGGCGAGACGGCGGAAATGCCGGGCATGTATCCGGACGGCGAATACGACCTCGCGGGCTTCGCGGTCGGCGCGGTGGAAAAGAGCAAGATCATCGACGGCAGCACGATCAAGCCGGGCGATGTCGTGCTGGGCCTGGCATCGAGCGGCATCCACTCGAACGGTTATTCGCTGGTGCGCAAGATCATCGAGCGCGCGAATCCGGATCTCAACGCCGATTTCGACGGCCGAACGCTTGCCGACGCGCTGATGGCGCCCACGCGCATCTACGTGAAGCCGCTCTTGTCGGCGATGCAAAGCGTCACGGTGAAGGGCATGGCGCATATCACAGGCGGCGGTCTCGTCGAGAATATTCCGCGCGTGCTGCGCGATGGGCTGACGGCGGAGCTGGATCATCGCGCGTGGCCGCTGCCGCCGCTGTTCGCGTGGCTGCAGAAGCACGGCGGCGTCGCGGATGCGGAGATGCATCGCGTGTTCAACTGCGGTATTGGCATGGCGGTGATCGTTGCGGCGGAAGATGCCGATGCGGCAACCGGCCTGTTGTCGGGCGCGGGCGAGCAGGTGTGGAAGATCGGCGTCGTGCGCGAGAGCAAGGAAGGTGAGGCGCAGACGGTGGTGGTTTGATAGTGCCGTTGTCGCGCTGATACGAAAGACCCTCGCGGAGTGCGAGGGTCTTTTGTTTGGGGATTACATCGGCCGCATGTAAGGCGACCGAATTTGCTGCGGATTCGGCCCCAGTTGCTTGAGGAGGAAGTCCATAGCTGTCTTGTTATAGGCCGGTCTTGGATCGACGTGCGAAACGCCGTTGGGCAGGTAAGGCGGGCGCAATCCGGGTGTAACAACTCGCCCTTGTACAACGCGCCGTTGTATTCGACGATCCAGTTCGCGCTCTCCGTGAGCAGCCCGATAGAGGTCCCCTGCACCCACATGTAGCGATGGCCGCCAAACGATTGGATTTCTCGCTTGTACCACGCGCTCAATTGATCGAGCGTGCGTGGGTCGCTGTATTTTTCGGATAGATCGACCCGAAGGAACGTCGTAAGCGCCTCGTAGCGCGGCACGTACATCTTCAAGCCAGGTGGCATCAACGCTGTATCGCCGGACGGAAACGACAGCCGCGGCATCAGGAGCGTTAAAGTGTCCTTCCTGCCTTGGAAGCTTTCGGCCGCGGCCGTGACTGTCTGACATTGGCAAGCCCGTGGCGCAGTGGCGCCGCTCAGCGAAGCCTTTTGATACTAAGCTTATAGAACGATCGTGTGCAAAATTTCAGTATGACTTTTCAGACTTTCGAAGTTTTCCTAATCGCTGCTACCGCCCGCTCCGTCGCGTCCCCCGCGCAGCAATCCACCACGACTCGCTCCGGCATCGCGCGCAGCCACGTCAACTGCCGCTTGCACAACTGCCGCGTCGCGAAAACGCCCTTGTCGCGCATCTCGTCGTAACCCGTCGTGCCGTCGAGATAGTCCCACGCTTGCCGATAGCCGACACAGCGCATCGACGGCATCGAAAGATCCAGATCGCCGCGCGCACGCAACGCGCGCACTTCGTCGATGAAGCCGTGCGCGAGCATCGCATCGAAACGTGCGGCGATGCGCGCATGCAGCACCGCGCGATCCGACGGCTCCAGCGCGACCGGCACGAAGCGATACGGCGCATCCGCATCCTGAACGCGCGGCGCGGCGAGCAGCGCGGACATCGGCTGGCCGGACAGCATGAAGATTTCGAGCGCGCGCTGGATGCGCTGCGAGTCGTTCGGCGCAAGCCGCGCGGCGGTTTGCGGATCGACCGCCGCGAGCCGCGCATGCAGCGCGGGCCAGCCATCGCGGGCGGCGTCGGCGTCGAGGGCGGCGCGCACGTCGGCATCGGCGGTCGGCAGATCGTTCAGACCTTGCGTCAGCGCCTTGTAGTACAGCATCGTCCCGCCGACCAGCAACGGCACGTTGCCGCGCGCGACGATCTCGCCGACGAGCCGCAGCGCATCCGCACGAAACTGCGCGGCGGAATACGTTTCGGCGGGATCGATGATATCGATCAGATGATGCGGCGCCGCCGCGCGCTCCTCGGCGTTCGGCTTGGCCGTGCCGATATCCATCTCGCGATAGACGAGCGCCGAATCCACGCTGACGATTTCCACCGGATGCAGCGCCGCGAACGCGAGCGCGGCCGCGGTCTTTCCCGACGCCGTCGGCCCGAGAAGACACGCAACAGGCAAGGCGGAAGCGCTCATTGTCCGCGCATGAAGAGTCGGTCGAGATCGGCGAGCGTGAGCTGATACCACGTCGGACGGCCGTGATTGCACTGATCGGCGCGCTCGGTCGCTTCCATCTGGCGCAGGAGCGCGTTCATCTCGTCGAGCGTGAGCCGGCGATTCGCGCGCACCGCGTTATGACACGCGAGCGTGCCGAGCAATTCGTGCTGACGTTCGGTGAGCACGCGCGAGCCGCCATACGCGTGCAGATCGGCGAGCACGGCGCGCGCGAGCGATTGCAGGTCGGCGTCCTTCAGCAACGCGGGCACGGCGCGGATCGCGATCGACGTCGGCGACAACACCGCGAGATCGAAGCCGAGCGCATCGAGCGTCGCGCGCTCTTCCTCGACGATGCCAATCTCGACCGGCTCCGCTGTCATCGACACGGGAATCAGCAGGGGCTGCACCGCGATCGCGCGATCGGCGAGCGCGTGCTTGAATTGCTCGTAAAGAATGCGCTCGTGCGCGGCATGCATGTCGACGATCACGAGGCCGCGCGCGTTCTGCGCCAAAACATAGATGCCGTGAATCTGGCCGACGGCGAAACCGAGCGGCTGTTCATCGGCGTGATCGAGCGCACTGTCCGCACTGTCACTGGCGATCAGCGGCGCGGGAGGGCGCTCGTTCATCGACGGATACGGCGTGTCGATGGTCGTCGTCGCGCCTGACGTACCCGCGCCGATGTCCTTGCGACCGAACAGCGCGTCGTAAAGCGCGAGCGGCTGCGCGACGGGCAGCGTGCCCTGCGTCATGCGCGACTGGCGCATCCAGTTCGTGCCGTTCTCGCTTTTCAGCGTGAGCGAATCCGGCGTGCCGGCGAAAGGCTTTGCGCTGAACGAAGCCGGCCCGGTCGGCTGCAATTGCGCCGCGTGTCCGCCCGCCGTCGTTTCCGGCGACGCGCCCGCATGCCGCGCCAGCGCGCGCTGCACGGCGTGAAAGACGTATTGATGAATCGAGCGCGAATCGCGAAAGCGCACTTCGATCTTCGACGGATGCACGTTCACATCGACGGATTCGGGCGGCAAATCGAGAAACAGCACGTACGCCGGATAGCGATTGCCGTGCAGCACATCTTCATACGCGGCGCGCACGGCGTGCGTGAGCAGCTTGTCGCGCACGAAGCGGCCGTTCACGAAGAAATATTGCTGATCGGCGCGCCCGCGGCTCGCGGTCGGCAAACCCGCGCAGCCGTAGACCGCAAGCGGCCCGGCGCGTTCGTCGAGCGGCAGATGCGCGGTTTCGAACACCTCGCCGAGAATCTTCGCGACGCGCGTCTGCGGATCGCTCGCGTTCCAGTGCTCGACGGCTTTGCCGTTGTGCATCACTGAAATCGCGACGTCGGGCCGTGCGAGCGCCGTGCGGCGAATCACGTCGAGGCAATGCCCGAGCTCGGTCTGCTCGCTCTTCAGGAATTTGCGGCGCGCGGGCGTGTTGAAATACAGCTCGCGCACTTCCATTGTCGTGCCGACGGTGCCCGCGGCGGGCGAGATGGCGCCGGTTTGCGCGTCGATGCGCGTCGCGTGCGGGCAGCTTTCGGTGCGGCTCGTGATGAACAGTTCCGCAACCGACGCGATCGACGCAATCGCCTCGCCGCGAAACCCGAGCGTCGCAACGGCTTCGAGTTCCGCGAGCGAGCGGATCTTGCTGGTCGCGTGGCGCATCAGCGCGAGCGGAAGCTCGTTCGGCGGAATGCCGCAGCCGTCGTCGGCGATCACGATGCGTTTCACGCCGCCTTCGTCGAGCGTGATGCGCAGTGTCGTCGCGCCGGCGTCGAGTGCGTTTTCCAGCAGTTCCTTGACGACCGACGCAGGCCGCTCCACCACTTCGCCAGCGGCAATCTGGCTGATGAGCTGATCGGGCAGCGGGGCGATGGCGCGCGGACGGCGCCCGGCATCGGCTGTCGAAGCGCCAGCGGAGGTTTCGTTTAGGTCGGACATGGCGAAATTATAACGATTCGCAACGTTCGGGCTTCGGGTGGCCGGCTGCATCGGTCCGGGCGCGCACGTATCCAAGAGCGCGGGCCAGAGCGGGACTTTCTTGCGCCGCAATTTATTTGCATTACTGAGTTTTTTCGGGTCCACGCGTACAATGCATTACGCCGCCGCAAGAGAGTTCTGCCAGGCCGCGCGCAATCAATCCGTCGATCTCACTCACGCAATATTTCGCTCGCACCGCCAATTTGTTTGCCATCGAGGCGGCGATTCCTGCTGAGTATGAATTCGTTTGTGTTTCGAATGCCGCGTTCGCGACCGTTGAATCGGGTAATCGTCACGGCCTAATAATCATTTCGGGCATTAATTGTTTAAGAGTTTTCGTATGGTCGCGACGATTTTGATCATGCCGGTTATCCGCAAATGCAGAGCGATTCAGCCACGGGATTCCGCCGGAGGCCAAATGTATTGGGTTATGTTTTCGAAACTTCAGAAAAAGGATAATTCATGTCCCGTATCGCTTCAGAAAAAAAGAAACCGACTGGAAATCATGCTGTGACCGAAGCGCCGCCGACGAAAGGCCAGCAGGCAGGCGCGCATTCCAGTCATAAGAACGCGGAAGCAAAAACTCAGAAAAGTCGTGTGGCGGCAAACGGTAAAAGCGGAAACAACTTTCCGAATGTGCTCGTGCATGGGTTTTGCGGTTGGGGTCGCGAAACGCTGACGAGCAAGATTTATCACTATTTCGGCGGCACAGGCGATATTCAGGAATATCTCAATAATAGGGGTTACCAGACTTTCACCGCTGCGGTCGGACCGTTATCCAGTAACTGGGACCGGGCCTGCGAGCTTTATTATTTCTTGAAGGGCGGCGTGGTGGATTACGGCGCGGTGCATTCGGCGCGTTACGGCCACGAACGTTATGGACGTTCGTACCCCGGCGTATTTCCCGAATGGAGCGAAGAACACAAGGTTCATCTGATCGGACACAGCATGGGCGGTCCGACCATCCGCACTCTCGTGCAATTGCTGGAACATGGCGATCCGGATGAAATTGCCTTCGCGCCGAGTTCGCGGGAAGCCGGCACCTCCGAACTCTTCAAGGGCGGCAAGCAATGGGTACATAGCATCACGTCCATCGCTGGCGTCAACAACGGCACCCCGGTCGCAGACGATCTCGGCGAGCCGATGTCCGACCTGCTATTGAGCCTGGCGAGCCTGTGCGGCGCCGATAACCGCGATCTGCTTTTCGACTTCGACTTGAAGCAGTGGGGCATCCACCGCGAGAAGGGCGAGGATCTGGTCGAATACGCCAAAAAGATCATGCTCAGCAAGGCCTGGAAGACGACTGACAGCGCAATCTACGATCTTTCCTTCGCCGCGGCCCGACTGCAGAACATCTGGGTAAAGACGTCGCCGCACACTTATTACGCGTCGTATTGCGCCGATGGAACGGTGCCCGGCCTCGCCGACACGCGTGTTCCGATGTCGAACATGAACCCGTTGCTCCTCGGCGGCGGCGCGGCGCTCGGCCTCAATGAAAGGGATCTTGCGGGCGGATTCCTGAACTGGCGTCCCAATGACGGTTGCGTCCCGGTTCCGTCGGCGCAGTACCCGATCGGGCACGCGCACGAGTTCGTCGAGGACAACCCCGCTCATCCGCCGAAGAAGGGCGTCTGGTACGTTCATCCTCCGATCGCCGGCGTGGATCATATCGGCATCGTGCAGCCGGTCGGCAGCACGACGCTCGAGTGGCTGGAGGAATTTTTTGGGAAAATCGCGGCCTATAACAAGGCGCTGCCAATTTAGCGACCCGGCCGGAGCCTGATCTTTCCTGTGGGGCTTTCGGGCGCCGGGTTGCGCGCGCTTCCGGGTGAACATTCGTGTGAGCGAGCCCGGCGCCGCGCCACTTCGGTATCATGGCGCGACTCCCGCATTTGTTGCCGATGCGCCGCTTTTCCGGCGCCGGCTTACTTTTTGAGGAAAGATTTTTGGACACGTTGCTGCAATTCCTGGGACTCATCCTTCACATCGACAAGTCGCTCGGTGTCTTCATCCAGAATTACGGCGCCTGGGTGTACGCGGTGTTGTTCCTGATCGTGTTCTGCGAAACCGGGCTCGTCGTGTTTCCGTTCCTGCCGGGCGATTCGCTGCTGTTCATCGGCGGCGCGTTCGCCGCGTCGCACGAAATGGATCTCTTCGCGCTGATCGCGCTCCTGCTCATCGCGGCCGTGACCGGCAACACGGTGAATTACTGGATCGGCCGCGCCATCGGGCCGAAAGTTTTCGATACGAACATTCCCGTGCTCGAACGATTTCTGGACCGCGCCGCGCTGCAGAAAACCCACAACTTCTACGAGAAGCACGGCGGCAAGACGATCGTGATCGCGCGTTTCGTGCCGGTGGTGCGGACGTTCGCGCCGTTCGTCGCGGGCGTGTCGTCGATGAGTCACGGGCGCTTCCAGCTCTTCAATATTCTGGGCGCGCTCATCTGGGTGCTGTTGCTCGTGTTGCTCGGCTATTTCTTCGGCAACATTCCGTTCATCAAGCAGTATCTGAACGTGATCGTGCTGGTGGGGATCGGCGCGGCCATCGTGCCGGTGGCGATCGGCGCGCTATGGAAGATGAGCCGTCGCAATTCGAAGGCTTGAGGAAGAGCGGGATGCGCGAGGCCGTCGGATGCCGGCCTCGCTCACGCCGCGAAACCGCTTAACGGCGCCGGAACAGGCGGATCACGAAAAGCAGCACGACCGCGCCGATCACCGCGGTGATCAGCGTGCCGAGGATGCCGCCGCCGAATGAGATGCCGAGCGTGCTGAAGAGCCATCCGCCGATCACGCCGCCGACGATGCCGACGAGAATGTCGACGATCACGCCGAAGCCGCTGCCGTTCATGATGAGGCCGGCGAGCCAGCCCGCCACGCCGCCGATGATGAGGCTGAGGATGATTCCGTGTTGCATGATTTGCATGCGTTGAGACTCCAGTCGAATTGAGAGATGCGGGACGCAGGCGGGACCTGCAATCGGGCGCGGGCAATGTAGCGGAAATGACCGTGGCGGGGGATTGTCAACTGTCAAGGATTGTCGATGCAGCGTCGGCAAACAGCGCGGACGACAGATGACACATGGCCGGGGCAAAATACGTCAAAAATTTGGATTGCCAAAAGGTTCGGTCGGCGCTTGGGCGAAGTGTGTCGTTTAGGTCACTGAGGCGAATTTGTATCTGTAATGTTTTATGCTGGCGGAATTGGTTGAAAAAGTTCAAGACGACAAGCATGAGAAAGCTGGTGGTGATGCACAAGGAAGGTTTCGGATCGGGCCCGCGCGGGGCGATCGCGGGCGTGGCGCTCGCAGCGGGGTTGGCTGCCGGATTGACGGGATGTTCATCGACGCCGCGCGAGCCCGCGCCGATCGTCGAAAGTTCCGCGCTGAGCGCGCCGCCGGTGGTGCAGAGCGGGTCGCCGATCGTGACGCCCGCGCCAGTCGTGCCGCTCGGGCCGACGACACCCGCGCCCGTCGAACCGGGCTTTTATCGCGTTAAGCCGGGCGACACGCTTTACGGCATTTCGCGCACCTTCAAGCAGAAGCCCGCTGATCTGGCCAAGTGGAACACGTTGCCGGAAAGCAGGCAGGTGAACGTCGGGCAGGTGTTGCGCGTGATGCCGCCGGGTGCGTCGTCAACGACGGTGAGTTCGGCGACCGTCGGATCGAAGATGGCGCAGCCGCCGCTTCTGCCGACGCCGGAGAAATCTGTGGCGCAGAAGCCAGCGGCGGAAAAGCCCGCCGCTGCGGCCAGCGAAGAACATCAATCCGCAGTCACCGCGACTGCATCCAAGGGCACCTTCGTCTGGCCCGCGCACGGCGACGTCGTGCGCAAGTTCGGCGCGAGCGGCAACAAGGGCATCGACATCGAAGGCAAGGTCGGACAGCCAGTCAAGGCAGCGGCGTCGGGCAAGGTCGTGTATGCGGGAAGCGGCTTGCGTTCCTACGGGCGCATGATCATCGTCAAGCACGGCAACGATTATCTGACCGCCTACGCGTACAACGAGAAGCTGCTCGTGAAGGAAGGCGATTCCGTCAAGCAGGGCGCGACCATCGCCGACATGGGCACCGGCCCGGGCGGCACGCCCGCGCTGCATTTCGAAGTGAGAAAGTCGGGCACCGCGGTCGATCCGATGCCGTTGCTCGGCGCGGCCGGCGGCTGATTCCTGGCCGGGCGGGAAGGGAGCCGAAAGGTGAAGAAGATCATGATCGCCGCGCTGACCGCGGCGTCGCTGACGTCGCTGCTTTCCGGCTGCGAGCAGCAGCAGAGCGAGGAAGCGTTGAACAAGCTCAAGGCATTTTTCAATGCAGTGAAGCCGGACAACTTGCTGCTCAAGAACCTGCAGCCCGGCGTCACGACCGAGGCGCAGATCCGCGACCAAATGGGCGAACCCGAGACGGAGCGCACGTTCACCGACGGAAGCAAGCGCCTCGAATATCCGCGCGGCCCGGCGGGCACGAACACCTACATGGTCGATCTCGACCCCCGCGGGCATTTCGTTTCCGTGACGCAGGTGCTGACCGCCGAGAACTTCGCGAAAGTGCGCCTCGGCATGACGATGGACGAAGTGCGCAGACTGCTCGGCAAGCCGACCGAAATCGCGGAGTATCGGCTGAAGAAGGAGCGCGTCTGGAGCTGGCACTGGCTCGAAGACGGCGTGAATCAGGACGCCATGTTCAACGTGCACTTCGGTCCGGATGGCACCGTGGTGACGACGTCGCGTTCCGAAGCGATCCGCGGCGGTCAACGCTGATTCCCGGCATGACGACGATGAGTGATTCGGTGACATACGACACGCGCCTTCGCCTGATGGACGAAGCGTCGCGCTATCGCGATCAGGCGTCGCGCCAGGCCGGCGCAAAGCAGCTTGTGCTCTGGGATTGCGGGCGCGGGCATCGCTGGGACAAGACGCTCGACATCGCGCAGAACGTGCGCTGCATGAATTGCGCGACCGAGCGGCGCGAATTGGAGACGAAGCGTCTGCAGGACATCGCGCAAGCGCGCGGCGGCGCGCTGCTTTCGCACCGCTATGTCGATGCCGCGACGCCCTTGAGCTGGCGATGCGCGTACGGTCACGTTTGGGATGCGACTCCCGATGCGGTGTCGCGCCATTGGTGCAGCGAGTGCGCGCGCACCGTGTTCGCGGCCGTCCGCTGACCGATCCAACGGCATCAAAGAAAAAGCCGGCGAATGCCGGCTTTTGAGCTTCTTTGTCGGGGCGCTGGCCTCTTTCGCCTGCGACTCGTCGCGCCGTTGGCAAAAACTCGCGCTTTGCTTTTTTATTCTCGCGCTTTGCTTTTACCCACGACCTGATCGAGTGCCGCCCATCCTGTTTGTCGGTCTCTCAGCGCGTTTTGCTGCTGCCCCCCGTGCGCTGGAAAAAGTATTGCAAATGGCCATTCCTAAGAATGTACGCTCGCAAACACATTCGCAAATTGATAAGCATCTGCGGGGAAGTCCCGATCCGCGAAGCGATCTTCAGTCGGCCGACGACACCGTTTCCACACGCCCGATACCCGAACGCATGTTCGCCGCGACGAGCGATTGCGTGACCATGCGCGCTTCCGCCTGCGCGATGTGCTCGAGCGTCGCTTCTTCCAGTTGCGCCGCGAAAACGGCGAGCGCCGTGCACAGACGTGCGTGCTGACCGGCATCGAGCGTCCAGACGCCTTCGTCCGAATGACGCGCGTCCAGTTCGACGAGCGCTTCGTGCGCAAGCGTAATGTCGTGGTCGCATTCCGCCGCGTGGCCCAACTGGCACAACTCTTCCGCGACCAGCATGTGACGGCATAGCGTCATGAAGAGCGGCTGCGATCCGTGTCCGCGATGAAACGCGTCGAGCGCCACATAGCAGCGCAGCATCATCGCGTCGATCATCGGTTCGCGGGCGGCGCGGCTGTAGGTCAGCGCGCGCAGAAGCGGCGACATCGCGGGACGGGCGGATTTCATGTTCGTCGATTTCTTCTTCACGGCAGTGCTCCCGAAAAGGTGTTCGCTTAACGCCGGTGCTGTCTGTCGCGCCGGGACGCGAATGCGTTGGATGCGTTTGGATGCGTTTGACGTTGAAAGCATCATCGCACCGGAAAATTAGCTGTGTCTTAAGGCGCGTAACCGCCGGATGCTGCCAGCTATAACGCCGCGCGACGACGGCGGTGGACGCATGTGCTGTGACATTTGTAAGTAAAAGTCGCAAGAGGCCGCCGTGCGATGTGGCCTAGGGTGAATACATATGTTGCGTTAATTTTGTCGATGGCAACATATGTATCATTCCACTCTCAAAGAGGACGTCATGAAATTTGCGTCGTTGCTCACATCGACTGTCGCGTTAACTCTGGTTGCGGGCGCAAGCTACGGCCAATCCACGATTGCCAAGGTCCAGAGCGCCAATCTCATCGCGATCGGGCATCGCGAGACGTCGGTGCCGTTTTCGTACGTCGATGCGAACAACGACGTCATCGGCTTTTCGCAGGACTTGTGCAACAAGGTGATCGATGCGGTCAAGGCGAAAACGAAGCATCCGGATCTACGCGTGCGCTTCATTCCGGTGACATCGCAGAATCGGATTTCGCTCGTGCAGAACGGCACGGTCGATCTCGAATGCGGCGTGACGACGAATCTCACGTCGCGGCAGAATCAGGTTGCGTTTTCGGACACGTTCTTCGTCGCGACGACGCGTCTGCTGACGAAAAAGGATTCCGGCATCAAGGACTTTCCCGATCTCGCGGGCAAGACCGTCGTGACGAATCAGGGCACGACGTCCGAGCGCATTCTTCGCAAGATGAACGAAGAGAAGAAGATGAACATGAGCATCATCAGCGCGAAGGATTACGGCGAAGGGCGCGCGACGCTCGAAACCGGCCGCGCGGTGGCCTACATGATGGACGACGTGCTGCTCGCCGGCACGCGCTCGCTGACGGCGAAGCCGTCGGACTGGGTGCTCGTCGGCACGCCGCAGTCGTCGGAGGCGTACGGCTTCATGATGCGTCGCGACGATCCCGAGTTCAGAAAGCTCGTCGACGACGCCATGAGTCAGGTGATGAAAAGCCCCGAGATCAAGACGATGTACGACAAGTGGTTCATGAAGCCGGTGCCGCCGAAGAACATCAACTTCGATTTTCCGATGAGCGAAGCGATGCAGAAGCTCTACGCCGAACCGAACGACAAGGCGTTCGAATAGCGCGACGGCGCGCGCGTCATTCCGCGAAGGGCAGATCCGTCTGCCCTTCGGCGCGCATCGCGAACGTGTTGAGGGTCATCGCGACGAGCGCGTAATAGCCCAGCAAGCCGACGAGATTCACGACGACCGTGTGCCCGAAGCGTGCGACGGCGGCGTCGTAGGTTGCATCGCTCACGCGCTTCGTGTCGTAGAGTTCGCTGGCGAAATCGAAGATGAGCTTGTCGTCGGCATCGGCGAATGTCGGCGTCTTTCCCGTGCGCAGCGCTTCGGCGAGATCGGCGGGCAGGCCGGCATCGAGCGCGATCGGATGATGAATGTGCCATTCCGCCTGCGAGCGCCAGCGCGCCGCGGTCACGAGAATCGCAAGCTCGGAAAGGCGCAGCGGCAGGCCGGTCTCGTAGCGGCAGAACGCGCCGAGTTTTTGCGCGTGCTGCGCGAGTTCCGGGCTGAAGATCCAACCGAGAAACGGCCCGTTCAGATTGCCGCGCGGTCCGCTCACGATGTCCTGCAACACGGCTCTTTGCGCATCGGAAGCCTGCGCGATGTCGAAATCGGGAAGTCGCTTCTTCATGTTTGTTCTCACTGGATGACGGAAAGCGCGCCATCGATTGCATCGGAGAGCCGCTCGACGATCGTCTCGATTTGCGCGCTCGTCGTGATGAACGGCGGCGCGATGAGTACGTGATCGCCGATGCGGCCGTCGACGGTGCCGCCCATCGGATACACCATGAGGCCGCGCTTCATCGCCTCGCTCTTGATGACCGCGTGCAGCCTGTGCTTCGGATCGAACGGCATCTTGCCCGCGCGATCCTGAACCAGTTCGACGCCGGTGAACAGGCCGCGGCCGCGCACATCGCCGATGAACGGATGATCCGCATGCCGCTCGCGCAGCAACGCGCGCAGTTGTTCGCCGCGCGCCTTCACGTTGTCGAGCAGTTTGTCTTCGGCGATGACGTTCTGCACTTCGAGTGCCGCGGCGCACGCCGTCGCGTGACCGATATACGTGTGGCCGTGCTGAAAGAAGCCCGAGCCGCCGACGATCGTATCGAAGATCGCGTTGCTGACGAGCGTCGCGCCGATCGGCTGATAGCCCGCGCCGAGACCCTTCGCGATCGCGAGAATATCGGGCGATACGCCGTCTTCCTCGCACGCGAACAGACGACCGGTGCGGCCCATGCCCGACATCACTTCGTCGAGGATCAGCAGCACGCCGTATTTGTCGCAGACCGCGCGGATCTTGCGGAAGTATTCGCGCACGGGCGGCACCGCGCCCGCCGTCGCGCCGACGACCGTTTCCGCGACGAACGCCGCCACCGATTCGGCTCCGAGTTCGAGAATCTTCGCTTCGAGTTCATCGGCGAGACGTTGCGCGAAGGCTTCGTCGGTTTCGCCCGCCCGCTGTTCGCGATACGCGAAGCAGGGCGTGACGTGATGCGCTTCGATCAGCATCGGCAGGAAGGGCTCGCGCCGCCACGCGTTGCCGCCGATCGCGAGCGCGCCGAGCGTGTTGCCGTGATAGCTCTGCCGGCGCGCGATGAAATGCCGGCGCGCGGGTTCGCCTTTCTCGACGAAATACTGGCGCGCGAGCTTGAGCGCGGCTTCCATCGCTTCGGAGCCGCCGGACACGAAGTAGACGTGGCCGAGATTTTTCGGCGCGGCATCGATGAGCCGGTCGGCGAGTTCTTCGGCGGGCTCGGTCGTGAAGAACGACGTGTGCGCGTACGGCAACTGCTGCACTTGCCGCTGGATGGCTTCGATCACGCGCGGATGGCTGTGTCCGAGACACGAGACGGCTGCGCCGCCGCATGCATCGATGTAGCGTTTGCCGGTCGAATCGACGATCTCGATGCCGTCGCCGCGGACGGCGACCGGAAGCGTGGCGCGCGGCGCGCGATGAAATACCGTGGTCATGGTGCCTGCCTTTCGAATGCGGAATGCGCGTGCAACACGCGATGTGGCATTCTAGCGTGATAACAACATATGTTGTCAATATCGCGTGTGACGCAACGCTCGGCCGATTAGCTCGCCGCGTAGGCGCCGTGCGCGTGCAGCGCGGCTTCGGCCTGTTCGAGATGGGCGACGGCGTCCTTGCCTTCCAGCGCGAGCAGATGCGCGACGAGCATCTCCGCCAGCGCCGACGCCGCGACGAGCGACGGAAAGAACGACGGCGATTCGTGCGCGAAGATTAGCGTGTGATCGGCGTTCAGCGCGATGGGCGACACGGCGCTGTCAGTGAGCGTGATGAGTTTCGCGCCGCGCTCGATCGCCGCCTGCGCGACGCGCACGGCTTCGACGGAATACGGCGCAAAGCTGACGACGACCACCGCGTGCTTTTTCTCGATGCCGCGCAGTTGCATTTCGAGCGTGCCCGCTTCGCCGCTGATCAAACTCACCGACGGCCGAAACAGGCGATATCCATAAAGCAGGCCGAACGCGACCGGATAGCACGACCGAAAGCCCGCGACGTGCACATGCGGCGCTTTCTTGAGCGTCTTCGCCGTATCGACGACGCTCTGCGCGTTTTGCGCGAGCGTGAGTTCGAGATTGTGCGATTGCGCGTGTGCGAGATCGCGGCTCAGGTGATTGTCGGCGCCGCCTTTGACGAGCGAACGGGCGCGCGTCGTCAGCGGCTCGGGGCGCGTGCGTACGCGGCTCACGAAAATTTCGCGCAACTCGTTCCAGCCGGGGAAGCCGAGTTGCTGGGAGAGACGGACCATCGCGGCGGGCTGGACCTTGGCGCGCTCGGCGACCTTGCGCATCGAGAGGACGGCGACTTCGTCGGGATAGTCGAGAAGGAAGGCGGCGCCGGCCTGGAATTGCGGGCTCAGATCGGGGAAGCGGTCGCGGATCGTCGCCGCGAGTTGGTCGAAGGTGGGCACGTTCTGGATGCTTGAGGAAGCGGACGCGCTATTTAAGCATGAGCGCGACGTGGAGAGCGGTCGCGCGCAGAAAACAAAAAAGCCGCTGTCCTTGTGGAACAGCGGCTTTTTCTTGAAGCTGGTGGCGAATCAGGGACTCGAACCCCGGACCTGCGGATTATGATTCCGTCGCTCTAACCGACTGAGCTAATTCGCCGAAAGAAGACGAGATTATGGCGAGCGTCGAAGCGGGTGTCAACCCCTTCTGCGCGATTTATTTAACAAATCGCGCAGAAGCCCGTCGATTAATCCTCGTGATAGACATTCGACTTGCGCGTGTCCTTCACGAACAGCATGCCGATCACGAAGGTGATCAACGCGATCACGATCGGATACCACAAGCCCGAGTAGATATCGCCCTTCGCGGCGACGATCGCGAACGCGGTCGCCGGCAGGAAGCCGCCGAACCAGCCATTGCCGATGTGATACGGCAGCGACATCGACGTATAGCGGATGCGCGCCGGGAACATCTCGACCAGCATCGCCGCGATCGGGCCGTAGACCATCGTCACGAAGATCACGAGGATCGTCAGCACCACGATCGCCATCGGCCAGTTGATCAGCGCCGGATCGGCCTTTGCCGGATAACCCGCGCTCTTCAGCGTGCCGGCGAGCGTCTTGTCGAACGCCGCGCCTTGCGTCTTCGCGTCGGCGGCCTTGCCGTCGTACGTGTTCACCACCGTTTCGCCGACCTTGATCTGCGCCTGCGTGCCCGCCGGCGCCGCCACGTTCTCATAGTTGAGACCGGCCTTCGACAGCGCGCTCTTCGCGATATCGCACGAGCTCGTGAACTTCGCCGTGCCCACCGGGTTGAACTGGAACGAGCACTCGCCCGGATCGGCGATGACGACGATCGGCGACTTCTGCGTCGCGGCTTCGAGCGTCGGATTCGTGTAGTGCGCGAGCGCCTTGAAGAGCGGGAAGAAGGAGAGCGCGGCAATCAGGCAGCCCGCCATGATGATCGGCTTGCGGCCGATGCGATCCGACAGCGACCCGAAGAACACGAAGAATGGCGTACCGATCAGCAGCGCCACCGCGACCATGATGTTCGCGCTGGTGCCATCGACCTTGAGCGTCTGCGTGAGGAAGAAGAGCGAGTAGAACTGGCCCGTGTACCACACGACCGCCTGTCCCGCCGTCAGACCGAAGAGCGCGAGCAGCACGATCTTCAGGTTCTTCCACTCGCCGAACGCTTCCTTGAGCGGCGCCTTCGAGGTCTTGCCTTCCGCCTTGATGCGCTCGAACACCGGCGACTCATGCAGTTTCATCCGAATCCACACCGAGATCGCGAGCAGCAGGATCGATACGAGGAACGGAATGCGCCAGCCCCAAGCGCCGAACTGCTCTTCGCCCATGATCGTGCGGACCGCGAGAATCACGATCAGCGAGATGAAGAGGCCGAGCGTCGCCGTGGTCTGGATCCACGCCGTCCACGCGCCGCGCTTGTTCGACGGCGCATGTTCCGCGACATACGTCGCCGCGCCGCCGTATTCGCCGCCGAGCGCGAGGCCTTGCAACAACCGCATTGCGATGAAGATGATCGGCGCCGCGATGCCTATGGTCGCGTATCCCGGCAGGAAGCCGATCAGGAACGTCGACAGACCCATGATGACGATCGTCACGAGGAACGTGTATTTGCGCCCGACCATGTCGCCGAGCCGCCCGAACACGATCGCGCCGAACGGACGCACCGCGAAGCCCGCCGCGAAGCCCAGCAAGGTGAAGATGAAGCCGGCCGTCGGATTGACGCCCGAGAAGAAGGTCTTGCTGATATAGACGGCGAGCGAGCCCGCCAGATAGAAGTCATACCATTCGAACACCGTGCCGAGCGACGAAGCGAAGATGACCTTCTTCTCCTCCGCCGTCATCGGTGCGTGTGACACGCGCCCTTCGACCGTAGCCATGCATCGTCTCCTGTTCTGATTTTCGATTACATCGGTCCGCGATAAGGCGGCTCCCGGTGCAAAGGATTATTGGAACGAAAACTTACGGCGTTCTGACGCGGCGTGTCCGGACGCGAGTGACGTCCGAAACGACGATTTGCGCCGAAGCCGCGCATATGTGATGCGAACGACCGTCTAAATTCGTCTATGCTCGTGCTTCGTGCGCGCGAAATGCGAATCTGCCGCGCTCGCGCTCAGGGTTTGTCCCGGGCAGGAAAAACCCGCTGAAGACTGACGCGGACAAGCGTTCCGGCGAGTCGCGGGCTGTCCTGATACACGTGATCCTCGATGGCGAGCGCGCCGCCGTGCATCGCCGCGATCTCCTTGACGATGGCAAGACCGAGTCCGCTGCCGTCGCCGTCGCGCCCGAGAATGCGATAGAAGCGCTCGACCACGCGCTCGCGTTCCGCCGCCGGAATGCCGAGTCCCGTGTCTTCCACTTCCAGATGCACGAGATCGAGATCGTCGTCGTCGGTCCGCACGCGTACGGTGATGCGCCCGCCCGCCGGCGTGTAGCGGATCGCGTTGTCGATCAGGTTCGACAGCATCTCGCGCAGCATCACGACATTGCCTTCCACTTCGACCGCAAACGGCGGCTCCTCATAACCGAGATCCATGCGTTTCGCGAGTGCCGCCTGAACCCAGTCGCGCACCGCGAGCCGCGCGAGATCGGTCAGGACGATGCGCGTGAATATCTGCCCCGTCGCGCGATTCTCGGCGCGCGCGAGCGCGAGCAATTGCGTGACGAGACGCGCGGCATGCTCGGAACTCATCGCGATCTGTTCTAGCGAGCGCTGCACTTCCGTCGAGACGTCCTGGCGCATCGCGAGTTCCGCCTGCATGCGCAGGCCCGCGAGCGGCGTTTTCATCTGATGCGCGGCATCGGCGATGAAGCGCTTCTGGAACTCCATGTTCTGTTCGAGGCGCGTGAGCAGGTCGTTGAACGACGCGACGAGCGGCGCGATCTCCGGCGGCGCGCTGCCGGCCTGCAGCGGCGAGAGATCGTCGGGGCGGCGCGCGCGGATGTTCGACTGCAGCGCGTGCAGCGGCGCGAGCCCGCGCGAAAGCCCGAACCATACGAGGATGATCGCGAGCGGCAGGATCACGAACTGCGGCAGGATCACGCCCTTGATGATGTCGTTGGCGAGCTGGCTGCGCTTGTCGAGGGTCTCCGCAACCTGCACGAGCACCGGCTGCGCGCTGTGCGGATCGCGCCCGGGCGCGAGGCCGGGCAGATCGACCGTCGTGTATGCGACGCGGATATCGTTGCCGCGCAGCACATCGTCGCGAAACTCGACGATGCCCGGCTGCGGACGATCGTCGTCGTGCGGCAAGGGCATGTCGCGATCGCCGCCGACGAGTTCGCCGCGCGTGCCGAGCACCTGGAAAAACACGCTGTCGACGTTATCGGCGCGCAGGAAATCGCGCGTCGCGTCGGGCAGACGGAGTTCCGCGACGCCGTTTACCGGCTGAATCTGGCGCGCGAGCACGTAGGCGTCGGCTTCGAGCGCGCGGTCGAACGGCCCGTTCGCGATCGATTTCGCGACCAGATACGTAACCGCGATGCTCATCGGCCAGAGCAGCAGCAGCGGCGCCAGCATCCAGTCGAGAATCTCGCCGAAGAGCGAGCGTGGATGCGTTTCGGCGTCGGGCTCGAGCTCGTCGGGCGGCGCGAACGGATTCGCGTAGCGCGCGTCGCGCAGCGCGTCGGAGTCGTCGTTCGCTTGTGCGTTTCGCTGAGTTTCGTGGGAAACGGGCGACGCCATGCGGCCTACTTATAGTGATGGCTGGCGGACTCGCCGGCGTGCGGCCCGCCCGCGCCGTTCGTCGTGGCGGCCGCTTTCTCCAGCGTGTAACCGAGACCGCGTACCGTGATGATCTTCGCGCCGCTCGGCTCGATCTTCTTCCGCAGCCGATGCACGTAGACCTCGATCGCGTTATTGCTGACTTCCTCGCCCCACTCGCACAGGTGATTGACGAGCTGCTCCTTCGATACGAGCCGGCCGGTTCGCTGCAGCAGCACTTCGAGCACGCCGAGTTCGCGCGCGGACAGATCGATGACCTGATCGCCGATCGTCGCAATGCGCCCGATCTGATCGAAGGCGAGCGAGCCGTGCCGGACGACGGTCGGACCGCCGCCCGCGCCGCGGCGCGTGAGCGCACGGACGCGCGCTTCGAGTTCGTTGAGCGCGAAGGGCTTCGCCATGTAATCGTCCGCGCCGAGATCGAGACCTTTCACGCGCTCGTCGACGGAATCGGCGGCGGTGAGGATCAGCACGGGCATCTGCGAATTGCGCGCGCGCAGGCGGCGCAGCACCTCGAGACCGGGCATCAGCGGCAGGCCGAGATCGAGGATCAGCAGGTCGAAAGTTTGCAGGGAAAGGGCGGTGTCCGCTTCGACGCCGTGCTTCACATGGTCGACGGCGTATCCCGATTGGCGGAGTGATCGGACGAGCCCGTCCGCGAGTATGCTGTCGTCTTCGGCAATGAGGATTCGCATCGTCGTGTGCGCCTTTGTACGCCATGCATGCGCGATGAAGCGCATCGGCATTGCCGGCACCGTGTGTCGCCCGGCGCGGCGGTCTCCAGGTGTTCGTGGTTCTTGCGTGCTTGGGCGACGTGGAAAAAAAGCTGCGCCACGCCGCGACAGGCTTGCAAAAACTACTGTTTTTTTATACAGTGTCTGCGTGAGTGGGAAGGGCGGTTTCGTATGCTCGATCGAGCGGCGAAAAACCCCGTGAACACTGCCTCAGACGCCGTTCATCATAGCAAAGGACGATTCATGGAAGAAAGCAAGAAAGGCCCGGCTGGCATGACTGCGGAGAAGAGCAAGGCCCTGGCCGCCGCGCTCTCGCAGATCGAAAAGCAATTCGGCAAAGGGTCGATCATGCGGCTCGGCGCAGGTGAGGCGGTCGAAGACATTCAAGTGGTTTCCACCGGTTCGCTCGGGCTGGACATCGCGCTCGGCGTCGGCGGCTTGCCGCGCGGTCGTGTCGTGGAAATCTACGGTCCGGAGTCGTCGGGTAAAACCACGCTCACGCTGCAGGTGATCGCGGAGATGCAGAAGCTCGGCGGCACGGCGGCGTTCATCGACGCGGAACACGCGCTCGACGTGCAGTACGCCGGCAAGCTCGGCGTGAACGTGCCCGAACTGCTGATCTCGCAGCCGGACACGGGCGAGCAGGCGCTCGAAATCGCGGACGCGCTGGTGCGCTCCGGCTCCATCGACATGATCGTGATCGACTCGGTCGCGGCGCTCGTGCCGAAGGCGGAAATCGAAGGCGAAATGGGCGACTCGCTGCCGGGTCTGCAAGCGCGTCTGATGTCGCAGGCGCTGCGCAAGCTCACCGGCACGATCAAGCGCACGAACTGCCTCGTCATCTTCATCAACCAGATCCGCATGAAGATCGGCGTGATGTTCGGCAACCCGGAAACCACCACGGGCGGCAACGCGCTCAAGTTCTACTCGTCGGTGCGTCTGGATATCCGCCGTATCGGTTCGATCAAGAAGAACGACGAAGTCATCGGCAACGAGACGCGCGTGAAGGTTGTGAAGAACAAGGTCTCGCCGCCGTTCCGCGAAGCCATCTTCGACATTCTTTATGGCGAAGGCATTTCGCGTCAGGGTGAAATCATCGATCTGGGCGTGCAGGCGAAGCTGGTCGACAAGGCGGGCGCCTGGTACAGCTACAACGGCGATCGCATCGGTCAGGGCAAGGACAACGCGCGGGAATTCCTGCGCGAAAATCCGGACATCGCGCGCGAGATCGAGAACAAGATCCGCGAATCGCTGGGCGTCGCTGCATTGGGCGAAGCTGTCGTCGCAAGCGCCGCAGCGGCCGACGACGAGTAAGCATCGAGCCTGAAGGAAGATGCAGACGCGCCGGCTCGGATCCAAGGCAGACCCGGCGGATAACGGAACCGGCGACGATTCCGATTCCGTCGATCGCTACGAGCGAAGCAGCGAGCGGCGCGGTGCATCGTCGAAGTCAGGCGGCTTCAGGCGCAGCAACAAGGAACGCGCCGGCGCGAAGTCATTCGCGTCGGCGCGTCGCGTTTTCGAGCCTGTTAAAAGGGATGAAAGCAGCGTAGACGCGAATGATCGCGCGGCCCGCCTGGAACAAGCTCGCGCCTTACTGAAGCAGGCGACAGCGCAGCCGAAGGCGCCCCCCGCCCATCGCAGCCCGCCGTCCGCTAACCCGCCGGACCCATTCGAAGACGCCGATCCATTCGAGCCCTTCGAACAATGCGTGCCTTCCGAGCCATCGCCAGCCGTTTCCGGCGAAACGGTTTATAGCCGCTCCAGCCAGCGCACCCGCAAGACATCGGCAAACGAAGTCAACAATCCCAAACGTCCGCAACGCTCGTTGAAGGGCCGCGCGCTCGCGTTCCTGTCGCGTCGCGAGTACAGCCGCGCGGAGTTGTCGCGCAAGCTGCGTCCGTACGTCGAAGAAGCCGCTCCGCTCGAATCCCTGTTGGACAGTCTCGAGCGCGATGGCTGGCTGTCGAACGAGCGCTTCGTCGAGAGCGTCGTGCATCGGCGGGCGTCGCGCATGGGCGGCAGCAGGATCATCAGCGAGCTGAAGCGGCATGCCGTCGGCGAAACGCTCATCAGCGAAACCGCCGACAAGCTCGCACAGTCCGAAACCGCGCGCGCCAGGGCGGTGTGGGAAAAGAAATACGGCGTGCCGCCGGAGACGCCCGCCGAGCGCGCCAAGCAGGCGCGCTTTCTGGCTGCGCGCGGTTTTTCGAGCGGTACGATCGGCAAGATATTGAAGGGCGGTGACGAAGATTGGAGCGAGGAAATCGTCGACGACTGAGCGCCCGTTCGGCTTGATCCGCACGCGCGTTCCATTCGTCAGGCACATGCCCGGCTCGAAATACCCGATATGCTAAAATTCCACGGTTTTCCCCGTACCGGCTCACTCCAGCATGCCTCTCTCGCCTCCCGCTCCCCGACAATTGCGTCATAGCCGCGCGATTCGAGTGGAAGCGTTCGAACGCGACGACGGCCTGTGGGATATCGAAGCCTGTCTAACCGATGAGAAGCCGCGCGACTTCCAGCTCGCGACGGGCGTCCGGCCGCACGGCCTGCCGATCCATGAACTCTGGCTGCGCATCACCATCGATCGCACACTCAGCATCGTCGACGTCGAAGCGTCGTCCGACTGGGCGCCGTATGGCGGTTTGTGCGCCGAGTCCAATGCGGTCTATCGCAAGCTCATCGGGCTCAATCTCCTCCAGAATTTTCGCCGCGAAGCCAACACGCTGCTGCGCGGCACTGCCGGCTGCACGCATCTCACCGAGTTGTGCGGGGTCTTGCCGACCGCAGCCATTCAGGCATTCGCGGGCGACGTCTGGAAGATCGAGGACGGCAATCCATTCAAGCAAGCCGACGCCAACGCGCAGCGCGACGAGCCGCCGTTTCAGCTCGGCCGATGCCACGCGCTGCGCTTCGACGGACCCGCGGTGAGGGAACACTACCCGCGCTGGTTCGGCCACGCGCCCGGCGAACCATCCAGATCCGGAACAACGGTGCAAGACAGGCCGGAGACAAAGTCCGCCTCGTAGCGCGCAAGCAGCGCTCGCGCTCACGCACGGAATTCAAACAAGAAAAGAATCAGCGGTTCAAGCAAACAGAAGTTCACTCCAACTCTCAGACTGAAGGAATCACGCATGAAGATTCACGAGTACCAGGGTAAGGAAATCCTGCGGAAATTCGGCGTCGCGGTCCCGCGCGGCAAACCCGTGTTCTCGGTGGATGATGCGGTCAAGGCCGCGGAAGAGCTGGGCGGCCCGGTTTGGGTCGTCAAGGCGCAGATTCACGCCGGCGGCCGCGGTAAGGGCGGCGGCGTGAAGGTCGCGAAGTCGATCGAACAGGTCCGCGAATACGCGAACCAGATCCTCGGCATGCAGCTCGTCACGCACCAGACCGGCCCCGAAGGCCAGAAGGTCAATCGCCTGCTGATCGAAGAAGGCGCGGACATCAAGAAGGAACTGTACGTCGGCCTCGTGCTCGACCGCGTTTCGCAGAAGATCGTCGTGATGGCGTCGAGCGAAGGCGGCATGGACATCGAAGAAGTCGCGGAAAAGACGCCGGAACTGCTGCACAAGTTCGCCGTCGAGCCGTCGACCGGTCTGCAAGACGCGGACGCCGATGATCTCGCACGCAAGATCGGCATTCCCGATGCATCGATCCCGCAAGCGCGCGCGATCCTGCAAGGCCTGTACAAGGCGTTCTTCGAAACCGACGCATCGCTCGCGGAAATCAACCCGCTGATCGTGACCGGCGAAGGCAAGGTCATCGCGCTCGACGCCAAGTTCAACTTCGATTCGAACGCGCTGTTCCGTCATCCGGAAATCGTCGCGTACCGCGATCTGGACGAAGAAGATCCGGCTGAAGTCGAAGCGTCGAAGTTCGACCTCGCATACATCTCGCTCGACGGCAACATCGGCTGTCTCGTGAACGGCGCAGGCCTCGCGATGGCCACGATGGACACCATCAAGCTGTTCGGCGGCGAGCCGGCGAACTTCCTCGACGTCGGCGGCGGTGCGACGACCGAGAAAGTGACCGAAGCGTTCAAGCTGATGCTGAAGAACCCGAACCTGAAGGCGATCCTCGTGAACATCTTCGGCGGCATCATGCGTTGCGACGTGATCGCCGAAGGCGTGATCGCTGCGTCGAAGGCCGTGGACCTGAAGGTGCCGCTCGTCGTGCGCATGAAGGGCACGAACGAAGACCTCGGCAAGAAGATGCTGGCCGACTCGGGCCTGCCGATCATCTCGGCGGACAGCATGGAAGAAGCCGCGCAGAAGGTCGTCGCGGCGGCCGAAGGCAAGTAAGCGCGTTCGCTTGTTGCCTTAAGAGAGCGTTCCACCAGATACGAATGGCGGCGCCTGGCTTTTTGCATGGCGACGCCAAACGAACAGAGGTCACTACATGTCGATTCTGATCAACAAAGACACGAAGGTCATCACGCAGGGCATCACCGGCAAGACCGGCCAGTTCCACACGCGCGCCTGCCGCGAATACGCGAACGGCCGCGAAGCGTACGTCGCGGGCGTGAACCCGAAGAAGGCCGGCGAAGACTTCGAAGGCATTCCCATCTACGCGTCCGTGAAGGAAGCGAAGGCCGAAACCGGCGCGACCGTTTCGGTCATCTACGTGCCGCCCGCGGGCGCTGCCGCCGCGATCTGGGAAGCCGTCGAGGCCGACCTCGATCTCGCGATCTGCATCACGGAAGGCATTCCGGTTCGCGACATGCTCGAAATCAAGGACCGCATGCGCCGCGAAAATCGCAAGACGCTGCTGCTCGGACCGAACTGCCCCGGCACGATCACGCCGGACGAGCTGAAGATCGGCATCATGCCGGGTCACATCCACAAGAAGGGCCGCATCGGCGTCGTGTCGCGTTCGGGCACGCTGACGTATGAAGCGGTCGGCCAGTTGACGGCGCTGGGCCTCGGCCAGTCGTCGGCGGTCGGTATCGGCGGCGATCCGATCAACGGTCTGAAGCACATCGACGTGATGAAGATGTTCAACGACGATCCGGAAACGGACGCCGTCATCATGATCGGCGAGATCGGCGGTCCGGACGAAGCGAACGCCGCTTACTGGATCAAGGACAACATGAAGAAGCCGGTCGTCGGCTTCATCGCGGGCGTGACGGCGCCTCCGGGCAAGCGCATGGGCCACGCAGGCGCGCTGATCTCGGGCGGTGCGGACACGGCTGACGCCAAGCTCGAAATCATGGACGCGTGCGGCATCAAGGTCACGAAGAATCCGTCGGAGATGGCACGTCTGCTGAAGTCGGTTCTCTGATCGAAGCAGGCAAATTACGCGGGGGTTTGGTACTCTTACTGATTCCTTTCGTAAAAGCCATTGAAAAGCGAGGGAGCGCTGCTTCCTCGCTTTTTTCATTTTTCAGCCTCATGCTTGAATTCTTTTCGACGCTCCATTGGGGCGCGGTCGTTCAGATCATCGTGATCGACATTCTGCTCGGCGGCGACAACGCCGTCGTGATCGCGCTCGCCTGCCGCAATCTGCCGGATCGGCAGCGCACGCGCGGCATCGTGTTCGGCACGCTCGGCGCAATCATCCTGCGCGTCGTGCTCATCGCTTTCGCGGTCTTTCTGCTCGACATTCCGTTTCTCAAGTTTCTCGGCGGCTTGCTGTTGCTGTGGATCGGCGTAAAGCTGATGCAGCCGGACCACGACGATCATCAGATCGACGCATCCGACCGGCTGTGGGCGGCGGTGAAGACGATCATCGTCGCCGATGCCGTCATGAGCCTCGACAACGTCATCGCGATCGCGGGCGCGGCCGAAGCCGCCGATCCGCGTCATAGGCTCACGCTGGTGATCTTCGGCCTGGTCGTGAGCATTCCGCTCATCGTCTGGGGCAGCACGCTGGTGCTGAAGCTGCTCGACCGCTTGCCCGCCGTCGTGCTGCTCGGCGCGGGTCTGCTCGGCTGGATCGCGGGCGGCCTCATCATCGACGATCCATTCATCGACCGATGGCCCGCGCTCAATACCGAACTCGTCGGATATGCGGCGCGTCTGGCGGGCGCGTTGCTTGTCGTCGCGTTGGGCTGGCTGCTCAAGCGGCGCGCGCTCGCCGACGGCAATCGCGCGGCGGGTTGATTTCTCCTAGGCCGTTCGGCTGACTGCCGCCGGAGCGGCTCCCTGAATACGATCGAAGCGTCCTGACCGCATTGCGCGGAAGGGCGCTTTTCTGTTTTTCAGGGAGTAGCAATGACGACGAAGGCTTCGGTTTTGGACGTGCCGCGCGAACGGCGCGCATGGTGGTTCGGGCGCACGAAAGATGCGCTGACACGCGGCTTCACACTGATCGAACTGATGATCGTGCTTGCGATCGTCGGCGTGGTCGCGGCGTATGCGATACCGGCGTATCAGGATTATCTTGCCCGAAGCCGCGTGGGCGAGGGCATGACGCTCGCGGCGGCCGCGCGCCTCGCAGTGGCGGAGAACGCGGCGAGCGGCGCGGATCTGGCGGGCGGATTCGCGTCGCCGCCGGGCACGCGCAACGTCGAGTCGATTCACGTCGACAGCGACAACGGGCAGATCACGATCGCCTATACGACGCGCGTCGCGCCGGCGGGTTCGAACACGCTGGTGCTCGTGCCTTCGACACCCGACAACGCCGATACACCTACGGCGCGCGTGTCGCTCAGCCGCGGTTCCGTGCAATCGGGGTCGGTGACGTGGGAATGCTTCGCGGGCAAGAAGACCGAGTCGTCGCTGCCCGCGCCGGGCGCCGGTCCGACGCCTGCGCAGGCGCCGACATTGCCAGGCAATCTCGCACCGCCGGAGTGCCGCGCGTAAGCACTGACGCGAAGCGCGGCGGGAGGATTTACGTCGCCGCCGCGCCGTCGCGCCGTCGTTTTTGCGCGAAAGTTGGCGATTTGGTAGCAAAACCGGCCGTTCGACGGACAGCGGGGGCAAAGTTTTGTATAGTGCGCCGGTCGCCGACGTTCCCAGTTCCTCATGCCTTCCCAATACGCGCGCTTTCTCTGCTTCGCCGTTCTGTGCCTTGCGTTGACGTTTCCCTTCGCGGTCGTCAACCACACGTATCCGATTCCGACCTTCTACGCCGAATACAGCGCGCTCGCGCTTTATCTGGCGCTCGGTGCGACGGTTGCGCTCCTCGTGCGCGTCTCCGAGCCGAAGGTGCCGTTCGCATCGCCGGTCGTCGCATTGATGCCGCTTGCGTTCGGCGTGTTGCTCGTCGCGCAGACGTTGCTGTTGCCGATCGCGCAGCCATCGATGAACTGGCTCGGCGGCGCGTTTCTGCTCGCTTCGTTTCTCGCGGTGCATACGGGCTTCGGTCTCGTGCGGGCGGGGCTCGGCGAGAAGACGCTGCGTATTGGCGCGGCTGCGCTGATGGTCGGCGGACTGTTCGCGGTCTTCTGCCAGATCGTGCAGTTGCTGCATCTCGAAGTGAAATTCACGCCGTTCGTGGTCGCGTACAACGTGATGATCGAACGGCGCCCGTTCGGCAACATGGCGCAGGCGAATCACCTCGCGACCGTGATCGCGTTCGCGCTGGCGGGCGCGCTTTATTTCGTGCAGGCGCGTCGGCTGCCGCTCGTTCTGTGGCTGATCTTGTCGGCGATCTACTCGCTCGGGCTCGCGTTGACCGTATCGCGCGGGCCGTGGCTGCAGACGGCGGTGATCGTCGTCGCCGGCTTCTGGATGGCGTTCGTGCTTGGGCGGCCGGTAGCGTCGGAAGGCTTCGACGGCCCCGGCCGCCGCGATACGCGCGCGTGGATCGTCCCGATTCTGCTCGCGATCGTCTTTTTCGCGGTGAACGCGGCCGTGCGCTGGGCGAACGTGCGCTTCGATTTCGGGCTCGCGCAATCGGCGGCGGAGCGCATGCAGGAAGCGAGTCAGATCGCGCCGCGGCTCGCGCTCTGGAAGTACGGCTGGACGATGTTCAAGACGCATCCGCTGCTGGGCGTCGGATGGGGCGAGTTTCCGCGCTATCAGTTCGACCTCGTGCGCGATCTGGGCGGCGTCGAGATCGCGAACAACGCGCACGACATCTTCATCGATCTGCTCGCAAAAACGGGTGCGCTCGGCGTCGCGATTCTGGTCGCGAGCGTCGTCTTCTGGCTGATTCGCGTGCTGCGCGCGCCGCAGACGCCGGCGCGCATCTTCGGATTGTCGCTGCTCGGCGTCCTGATGATGCATGCGCTCGTCGAGTATCCGCAGCAGTACATGTTCTTTCTGATGCCGGCGATGCTCGTCATCGGCCTTCTGGAGACGCGTCCCTTGCGGCTGGTTCCGCGTCCGCTCTCTTATGGCGTATATGTCGTGCTGGTGCTCGGCGGGCTCGCGGCGTTGTATCCGACCTTACGCGACTACAACCGCGCGGAAGTGCTGTACTACGGCTCGCGCCCGGCCGAGCAGTATCGTGAAAATCCGTCTTTCCTGTTCACGGCGTGGGGCGAATACGGTGCGGCGACCTTGCTGCCGATCAACGCGCAGAACGTCGAGGAGAAACTCGCGGCGCATCGGAAGGCGATTGCGCTGTTGCCGGGCGAGACCGTGCTGCGCCGCTACGCGGTGTTGCAGGCGCTCGCCGGGCAGAAGGCCGAGGCGCTCGACACGATGGCGCGCCTGAAGATCTTCGCGACGCAGTTGCACGACTGGCCGAAGCAGCTTTTGGCCGTCTACGATCTGGCGGACGAAGCGGGCAAGCCGCTGGCGTCGTTCAAGGCGGATCTGGTGAAGCTGTATGGTGTGCCGCTGCCGAATCAGGAGCCTTCGGAGGATGAGGAAGAAGAGTGAGCGGTCAGGGCGCGGGCGACGGCTGGTCGTCCGCCACCCAATCCCCCGACTTCCCACCGTGCTTTTCCATCACTTTCACATTGGTGATGGTCATCCCCCGATCCACCGCCTTGCACATGTCGTAGATCGTGAGCAATCCGACCTGCACGGCGGTCAGCGCTTCCATTTCCACGCCCGTGCGCCCGACCGTCTCCACGCGCACTTCACAGTGCACGCCGGGTAGCGCTTCATCGATCGTGAAATCCACCGCGACGCGCGTCAGCGCCAGCGGATGACACAGCGGAATCAGATCGGCCGTGCGCTTCGCACCCTGAATCGCGGCGATGCGCGCGACGCCCAGCACATCGCCTTTTTTCGCTCGGCCTTCGCGGATCAGCGCGAGCGTGGGCGCGAGCATCGCGATCGAGCCGCGTGCAACGGCCACGCGGCGCGTTTCGTTTTTCGCGCCGACATCGACCATATGCGCCTCGCCGGCGGCATCGAAATGGGTGAGTCCGGACATAGCGTCTCCTTCGAATGGGCGCCTATCATACCAGCGTGAATCCGCGCGATTTTCCGCAGAACGCCACGGTCCGGCGCGACGCACCGCCGACCTGAGACGCGCCGCCCGCAACACTTGATACGATAAGCCCGTTTCGATTCTCGAGCCGACTATCGGCGCTTCGCGCCATGCATTTCACACGTCCGAGCCGCGCGCTCGCCTCCCTCCTTTGCGTCGCCCTCGCCATGCCGCCCGCGGCGCTGGCGCAATCCAGTTCGCCTTCCGCGGGCTCGACCGGCACGCTCGCGGCCGCGCAACTGCGCGCGTCGCAGGAAAGCGCCAGCGGCGACGTGCCGGGCAACATCGCGGAAGGCGTGTTCGGCGTCTACGGCGGCGCGGAAAGCCGTTTCGCGAACCGCCCCGGGACGATGTCCGGTTTGCGCGCGCCGCTGTCGTCGGTGCAGCTTCCGGATCTCGGCGACGGCTCCGGCGGCTCCCTCACGCCGCAGGCCGAGCGCAAGGTCGGCGAGAAGATGATGCGCGAAGTGCGCGCCGATCCCGATTATCTCGACGACTGGCTGCTGCGCGACTATCTCGACTCGATCTCGTCGAAGCTTTCAGCGGCGGCGGCGACGCAGTATCTCGGCGGCTATCGGCCGGATTTCGATCTCTTCGCCGTGCGCGACGCGCAGATCAACGCGTTTTCGATGCCGGGCGGCTTTATCGGCGTGAACACGGGGCTGATTGCCGCGACGCAAACGGAATCGGAGCTGGCGTCGGTCATCGGCCATGAAATGGGGCACGTCCTTCAGCGGCACATCGCGCGGATGCTCAGCACGCAGGAAAAGAGTTCCTACGCCGCACTCGCCGGGATGCTCGCCGGCCTGCTCGCGGGCCTGCTCGCCCATAGCGGCGATCTCGGCATGGGCATCGCGATGGGCGGCCAGGCGTTCGCCGTCGACAATCAGTTGCGCTTCTCGCGCGCGGCCGAGCACGAGGCCGACCGCGTCGGTTTCCAGATGCTCGCGGCCGCCGGCTACGATCCTTACGCGATGGCAGCGTTCTTCGAGCGTCTCGATCGCGCGTCGATGGCCGATAACGGCGTGCCGCCGTACGTGCGCACGCACCCGCTCACGATCGACCGCATCGCCGACATGGAAGGCCGCGCGCGGCGCGTGCCGTACCGGCAGCCGCGTCAGTCGGCCGAATATGCGTTCGTTCGCGCCCGGGCGCGCGTGCTGCAGGTGAATTACGCGAGTGATTATCGCGAGGTCGCGAGCCGGCTCAAATCGGAAATCGAGGATCAGACGGCGCTCAATCCCGCGTCCAACTGGTACGGGATCGCGCTCGCGCAATCGCTGCTGGGCAATCACGACGCGGCCAGCGACGCGCTCGCGAAGGCGCGCGCGCTATTCGAGGGCGAGGAGGCGAGCGCGGCGGCGGCATCGGCGCAAGTGCAAAAGGAGGATCGCGCGGTTGGTCAAACGCAGCCGGCTCCGCGCAAGAAGAGCGGCGAGCCGTCGCTGCGCAACGCGGATGCGTCGACGATCGCGACGCCGCTCGACAACGCGCGCACGCCGCTCAATCTCGGAGACTCCGGCAACGGCGATGCACCGCGCGCGAAGAGCGACATCGTGCTTCCACCGGTTCGCGTCGAAGCCCGATCGGCTCCGCCGGCGAAACCTCAATCCGCACCGCCGGCGCTGCGCAGCACGCCGAGCCTCGACGTGCTCGCCGCCGACATCGCGCGCCGCGCCGGCCGCAACGACGATGCGATCCGCCTCGCGGACCTCGCGCAAAAGCGCTGGCCGGCGTCGCACGCCGCCATCGACGTGCATCTGCAGACGCTGCTTTCCGCGCGCCGCTTCGCCGACGCCCAGACGCTCGCGCGCCGCGAAACACGCGCCGAGCCGACGCGCCCCGACTGGTGGTTCTATCTCGCGCAGGCAAGCGCGGGTCTCAACGATCCGCTGCAACAGCATCAGGCGATGGCGGAAAAGTTCGCGCTCGATGGCGCGTGGGCATCCGCGATCCGGCAACTGAAGGAAGCGCGCGACGTCAAGACCGCGAGTTTCTACGATCTTTCGACGATTTCCGCCCGGCTGCGCGATTTCGAGACGCGCTACAAGGAAGAGCGCGAGATGGAGAAGAACGGCTAGCTAGCTCAGTCTTTCTTCGCGGCGGCGCGTTCGGCCGGACTCGCGACGAAGCCAAAGCGCGCGGCGACATCGGCGCGGGCGATCGGCTGCACGGTCAGATCGACGCCGTCGCGCCAGTGGAACACGCCGCGTGTGCCGGCATCGTCGAGCGACGCGTGGTCCGCGAAGAGTTCGAGATCGTGATCGTGAAGGGCGGCGATGCGTGCGGGCGAGGCGTCATCGGAAAGGAGAATGCCGCCTGCGTCGTCGATCCAGACATGCGCCGGCTCGAACGGCGCGCCGCCCTGATCGATCAGCCGCAATGCGCCGTCCGCCGCATGCAGACGCACGATCCACGGCGTGTACACGAGCTCAACATACACGCGCTGCGGGCCGTTCTGAAAGAACCACTGGCCGTCGGCATCGCTTTCGTAGTTGCGGTTGATGAAGCCCAGCAGCGCCTCATGCCGGATCGGCGTGCCGAGTTCGCCGGCGGCTTGCGCGGCGTCGTCGCGCATGCGCCACTGACCGCGCCGGTCGAGCAGCAGCCAGCCCGTGCAGTGCGGAACGTTGGGCCATTTGGCGAGCGCCTGCTTGACGATGTCATCCATGACGGTTCACGAAACGAAGTTCTCCAGATAACCGAACACGCGCTGCGACAGCCAGTCGATCCGGCCCGGAAACGGTCCCGTCATGAAGCCGACGTGCCCGCCGTGGTTCGGCTGATCGAGCGTCACGCGCGCCGATACTTCCGCCGTCGACGGCAACGCGAACTCGGGCAGGAACGGATCGTTGCGCGCGTTCAGCAGCAGCGCGGGCACTTCGATGTGCTTCAGATGCGCGCGGATCGTCGCCGTCGACCAGTAGTGATTGGTGTCGCGAAAGCCGTGCAGCGGCGCGGTGACGACGTTGTCGAACTCGTACAGCGTGCGCGCGGCGAGCACGGCGTTGCGGTCGTAGAGACCGGGATACTGCCCGAGCTTCGCGAGCGCCTTCTTTTTGAGCGACTTCAGGAAGCTGCGCGTATAGACCATGCCGAAGCCTTGCGAGATCGCGAGGCCGCCCGCGTGGACGTCGAGCGGCGCGGAAATGGCCGCCGCCGCGCTGATGATCGACGCGTCCGTGCCGCGCTGGCACAGCCAGTGCAGCAGCACGTTGCCGCCGAGCGACACGCCCGCCGCGACGATCGGCCCGCGATGCACTTGCGCGAGCCGCCGCAGAATCCAGTCGACTTCGGCGCTGTCCGCGAGATGGTAGAAGCGCGGCAGCAGATTGAGCGGGCCGCTGCAACTGCGGAAATGCGGCACGACGCCGTGCCAGCCGCGCGCCCGGGCGGCGGCCATCATCGTGCGAGCGTAGTGCGAATCGGAACTGCCTTCGAGGCCGTGGAAGAGCACGAAGAGCGGGGCGTTCGCGGCGGGTTGATCGGCGGGATCGTGCGCGAGAAAGTCGAGATCGATGAAATCGCCGTCGGGCGTATTCCAGCGCTCGCGCCGGTAACGCACGTCGGGCTTGCGGCCGAAGAGCGCCGGGACGATGGTTTGCGCATGGCTCGTGGGCAGCCAGCGCGGCGCGCTGTAGAGCCATTCGGCGGCGCCCGGCGAAAGCAGGCGCGCGGTTTCCTTCAGTGCCACGGCGGGCGCTTTGTCCACGAACGACGAATCGTGCTTCAACAACGGATCGCGCTTCATGGCCCCTCCCGACAGACGTCTTCTTCGAATTTCTTAGTGCAGCGGTCCCTGACCGTGACGCAGCTTCGCGGCGAACTGGCCCGCGGTTTCGATCGGCATCTCGCTTGCGTGAATATGCGCGATGCGCCACTCGCCGCGTTCGTGAACCATCACATACGTCGTGTAGATCATGCGCGGCGCGCTGGCTGGCTCGGCCGGCTGATGCGCCTCGGCGATCGCATAGACGACCGTGCCCAGGCTGTCGTACACGCGAATATCGAGCGGTTCGACGGTCACGGGCTGCGTCTCGAACTGCTTCGCGAGACCCGCGCGGATGCTTTCCAGCCCGTGCAGATGCGTGCCGTCCGCGCACACGCAGGTGGCGAACTCCTCGTCGATCCACAACGACATCACCGTGTCGATGCTGTTGTCCGCGACTGCCTGATAGTAAGCGTTGAGGGTATCGGCGGCGGCTTCGAAGAGGCGGGCGAAACGTGGCATGGCTCGTGGGTCTCTGGCATTCGATGCTTCACGCCAACGAAACGGCGCGCTGCAACGGTCATTGGTCAAAGCATGCCCCCGTTCGGAGACATTCGCGTGTCCGCACCCGCACACACGGCCGGAAACCGCCGGTACGAACACGCGTTTCGACGCGTGAGCGCAACATCAACGATGCGCGAGCAGCATGCCGCGCACATCGGCGAAGACCTGTTCGGCCGAGAGTTCGCGAAGGCAGTTCAGATGGCCGAGCGGACACTCGCGGGCAAAGCACGGACTGCATTCAAGATGCAGCCATTGTACCTTTGCGAGATCGGACAAGGGCGGCGTGTGGCGCGGATCGGTCGAGCCGTAGACCGCGACGAGCGGCCGGCGCGACGCGGCCGCGACGTGCATCAGCCCCGAATCGTTCGTGACGACGGCGCTCGCCCGCGAAATCAGCGCGCACGCCTCACCGAGCGAAGTCTGGCCGCACAGGTTGCGCACCATAGGCGCGCGCTCCGCGATGGCCTGCGCGATCGGCGCATCCTTCTTCGAACCGAGCGCGATCATGCGCGCATACGGAAACGACTGCGCGATGAACTGGGCGAGCGAAGCGAAATGCTCCGGCGGCCAGCGCTTGGCCGGACCGTATTCCGCGCCGGGGCAGAACACGACGAGCGGCGCGCGCGTGTCGAGGTTGAAGCGCGTCGAGACGCGCGCGGCTTCGTTCGGATCGGCTTCGAGGCGCGGCACGGGCAGCGTCTGCGCGTCGGGAAGCGCGGCGGCTTCCGGCTGCGCGAACCGGTCGACGAACGGCAGCTTCGCGCCCGGCGCATAGGCGAGCGCCGCGTAATGCGCGGTCATCGGCGGACGGTCGGTTTTCGGCGGATTCGCGTGGCGCACGTTCAAGAGCCCGTAGCGGCTCTCGCCCTTGTAGCCGATGCGCAGGTTGATGCCCGCCATCCACGGAATCAGCGCGGATTTGACGGAGTTGGGCAGCACATAGGCGGCGTCGTAACCGACATCGCGCAAATCGCTCGCGAGCTGCCAGCGGCGCAGCAGTTGCAGCTTGCCGTGGGCGAGGTCGGTCGCGTAGACATCGCGGATTTCCGGCATGCGCTCGAGCACGGGTGCGACCCAGGTGGGCGCGACGGCGTCGATCGCGATACGCGGATGAAGCTTGCGCAAGAGCGTGAAGAGCGGCTGCGCCATCAATGCGTCACCGATCCAGTTCGGTGCTATAACCAGCGCGCGGCGCATCTGTTGTTATCCGATCTCAAAATGAACGCGGCCCGCCGCCTTGGGGCGAGCCGTCGATTGTCGTGGGTATGTTTCGCGCCGCGTACGGCGCGCATGAGCCAGGGCGCGGCCAGCGCCCCGCGGGCTTCAGTGACCGCCCTTGAGCACTTCGCCGTCTTTCAGCTTGTAGCGCGTGCCGCAATACGGGCAGCGCGCCTCGCCGTGCGTCACGTCGATGAACACGCGCGGATGCGTGCTCCAGCGCTGCATCTTCGGGTTCGGGCAGAAGGCGGGCAGATCCTTCGCCGACAATTCCACCAGCGGCATTTCCTTCAGGTCGCTCATTGCTATCTCTTTTCGTGATGTACGTCGCGCGGCGAGCGAACGGCCCGCCGCGTCGCATGAGATTGTTTAAACCTTCGCGAGCCAGCTCGCGTACTTCTCGTTCTTGCCGCCGACGACGTCGAAGAACGCGCTTTGCAGCTTTTCCGTGATCGGACCGCGCGCGCCCGAACCGATGGTGCGGTTGTCCAGCTCGCGGATCGGCGTGACTTCGGCGGCGGTGCCGGTGAAGAACGCTTCGTCGCAGGTGTAGACCTCGTCGCGGGTGATGCGCTTTTCGATCACCGGGATGCCGAAATCGCGCGCCAGCGTGATGACTGTGTCGCGCGTGATGCCGTCGAGGCACGAAGCCAGATCCGGCGTGTAGATCTTGCCGTTGTTCACGAGGAAGAAGTTTTCGCCGGAGCCTTCCGACACGTAGCCGTCGACGTCGAGCAGCAGCGCTTCGTCGTAGCCGTCGGCGACGGCTTCCTGGTTGGCGAGAATCGAGTTCACGTACCAGCCGGACGCCTTCGCGCGGACCATCGACACGTTCACATGATGGCGCGTGAACGACGACGTCTTCACGCGGATGCCCTTGGCGAGCCCGTCTTCACCGAGATACGCGCCCCACGGCCACGCGGCGATCGCAACATGGATGGTGTTGCCCTTCGCCGACACGCCGAGCTTTTCCGAGCCGACCCAGATGATCGGGCGGATGTAGCACGACTCGAGCGCGTTCGCCTTCACGACTTCGAGTTGCGCGGCTTCGAGCGTCGCGGCATCGAACGGGACGTCCATCTGGAAGATCTTCGCCGAGTTGAGCAGGCGCTTCGTGTGTTCCTTCAGGCGGAAAATGGCCGTGCCCTGCGCGGTCTTGTACGCGCGCACGCCTTCGAAGACACCCATGCCGTAGTGCAACGTGTGGGTCAGAACGTGGATCTTGGCATCACGCCAGTCGATCAGCTTGCCATCCATCCAGATCTTGCCGTCGCGGTCGGCCATTGACATACGGTTCTCCTAGCTGTCTCGTTCAAGTGAGTTCGGGGCAGGCCGCCAAAGACTTCCGGGCGGCGGCGCTCGCGCATCTCGCGCCGCGTTCGTGCATCGGCGATTGCCGGCGAACGCGCGCATCGGAGGCGCAAAGGCTGTGAAAGACCGTCATTTTAGCGTCTTTTCGCGACGAAACCGATCTTGGAGCGCCTTTCACGACGCTATAATTTGCCTTTCGCCGTCCGCTGAAAACAGCGGGACGAAACGGCGAAGCCCGCCATTCCCGATTTTCCCGGTTTTTCCCGATCCATCGCGCAATCGCTCGAGGCCGCGCATTGGCATCACGGGTGGTCTTCATCGCCTCGCATTCGCTCATGCTTGACCGGCTGTCCGACACCAATCGCCGCGCGTTTTTCGAGGGCGTGCGTACCTTTTCTCCCGCCGTCCTGGCGACGTTTTCCTGGGGTCTCGTGACCGGCGTCGCGATGACGAAGTCCGTGCTCACCGTGCCGCAGGCGCTCGGCATGTCGTTCGCGGTGTACGCGGGCTCGTCGCAGCTCGCGGTGCTGCCGCTCTTCGCCGCGAAGCTGCCGCTCTGGACGATTCTCCTGACCGCCGCGATGGTCAATCTGCGCTTCGTGATCTTCAGCGCGGGGCTCGCGCCGCATTTCTCGTGGCTGCCGCTGAAGCGGCGTCTGCTGCTCGGCTATTTCAACGGCGACATCATCTATCTGATGTTCTCGAAGCGGAATTTTCCTGCCGGCTGGCAGCCCGGCAAGGAGGCGTTCTTCTGGGGACTGGCGGTATCGAGCTGGTTGTCATGGCAAACATCGTCGGTGCTCGGCATCTTGCTCGCGAGCCTGATTCCCGATGACTGGGGCCTCGAACTCGCCGGCACGCTCGCGCTGATCCCGCTCATCGTTTCCGCTATCGCGACGCGTTCGACGCTCGCGGCGGTCGCGGTGGCGAGCGTCGTCGCGTTGCTGGCGTTCGATCTGCCGTATCGTTTCGGCTTGCCGCTCGCGGTGTTCGCGGCGCTTATCGCGGGCACGCTCGCGGATGTCGTCGCCGAGCGGGCCGCGCCCAAATCCGCATCCGATGCCACGAGGTCCAGCCGATGAGCGCGCTGCAAGTCTGGCTCGCGATCATCGGCATGGGCGTGGTCACGGCGGTGACGCGCGCGCTCTTTCTGATCGGCGGCGAGCGCATGGTGCTGCCGCCGCGCGTGCAGCGTGTGCTGCGGTATGCGCCGGCCGCCGCGCTCGCGGGCGTCGTCGTGCCGGATCTGCTCGAAACGCCCGCGGGCATTTCGCTGTGGCTGTCGAACCATGCGTTGTGGGCATCGGCGGCGGGACTCGCGTATTACCTGTGGCGGCGCGGCATGATGGGCACGATCGCCGTCGGCATGGTGGTGTTCACGCTGCTGCGGCTCGTGGCCTGACCGCGGCGTGGAGATGGCTACGCGCCGCGTCAAATACGCGTCATCAACGATTGCCCGCTAAAAGCGGCCGGGTTGATCGGTTAAAATGAGGGTCTTTCCCGAGTGAGCGAGGTCGAAAGTGTGTCCGGCAGTCACCGCGCTACGGTTTTGCAATTCATTTTGCAACACGCCGCTCCCGGCTCCATCGCCGCGCCCGGGCAGGGCTTGCGCGCCTCTCCGGATTCATCTGTCTCATCCCTTTCTCCCGCATCCCGCGCGCGCGTTCGGCTTAAGCGCGCGTCCTTCGCCCCCAGCTTGAACCGCGCGCGAGCCGTCCTGCCCGGCGGCCTGCGCGCGGCGACTCCACGAACCGGCCCGCCCCGACGGCCGTTCCCGCCCGAACCGCTTCTTTATCTACGTTGACTCCCATGACGAAAGTACTGCGTTTCACCGATCTGATCGCCGAAGGCAAAGTCTCCGGCAAGCGTGTGTTCATCCGCGCGGATCTCAACGTGCCGCAAGACGATAACGGCAACATCACCGAAGATACGCGCGTGCGCGCCTCGGTCCCGGCGATCAAGGCCGCTCTCGACGCGGGCGCGGCCGTGATGGTCACGTCGCACCTCGGCCGTCCGACCGAAGGCCAGTTCAAGCCGGAAGACTCGCTCGCGCCGGTCGCGAAGCGTCTGTCGGAGCTGCTCGGCCGCGACGTGCCGCTCGTCGCCGACTGGGTCGACGGCGTTCAGGTCCAGCCGGGCAACGTCGTGCTGTTGGAAAACTGCCGCTGCAACAAGGGCGAGAAGAAGAACGACGACGGCCTCGCGCAGAAGATGGCGAAGCTCTGCGACGTCTACGTCAACGATGCGTTCGGCACCGCGCACCGCGCCGAAGCCACGACGCACGGCATCGCGAAGTACGCGCCTGTCGCGTGCGCGGGACCGCTCTTGGCCGCTGAACTCGATGCGCTCGGCAAGGCGCTCGGCAACCCGAAGCGTCCGCTCGTCGCGATCGTCGCGGGCTCGAAGGTGTCGACCAAGCTCACCATTCTCAAGTCGCTCGCCGAGAAGGTCGATCAGCTGATCGTCGGCGGCGGCATCGCCAACACGTTCATGCTCGCGTCGGGCCTGAAGATCGGCAAGTCGCTCGCCGAAGCCGATCTCGTCGGCGAGGCGAAGGAAATCATCGAACAGGCGCGCACGCGCGGCGCATCGGTGCCGATTCCGAGCGATGTCGTCACCGCGAAGGAATTCGCCGCGACCGCGAAGGCGGAAACGAAGCCCGTCGCCGACGTCGCCGACGACGACCTCATCCTCGATATCGGCCCGGACACCGCGAAGGCGCTCGCCGCGCAACTCGAAACGGCCGGCACGATCGTCTGGAACGGGCCCGTCGGCGTGTTCGAATTCGACCAGTTCGGCAACGGCACCAAGACGCTCGCGCAGGCCATCGCGAATTCGTCGGCGTTCTCCATCGCCGGCGGCGGCGACACGCTCGCGGCCATCGCGAAGTACGACATCGCCGACAAGGTGAGCTATATCTCGACCGGCGGCGGCGCGTTCCTGGAATTCCTCGAAGGCAAGAAGCTGCCCGCGGTCGAAGTGCTCGAATCCCGCGCCGGGGCTTGAGGCGTTGGCCGCCCGAAACAATCCGGCGAAAGCAGGAAAGAAGGGCGCGCCAGCCGGCGGCGCGCAAACCGAAGAAATGGAAAGCGGCGCCGCGCTCGACGCGGCCGCCGAAGCAGCGCGGGTGATCGCGGAAGCGGCTCAACCCGATCAGACGGCGCCCGAAGACGAATCGGTGATTCCGGAAACGCCTCCGGTCATCATCGGCGGCGTGCCCGCCCATGCCCTGAATGAAATCGACAAAGCGACGCCGGCACGAACCGGCGCGCGCGCGCAACCGGTGAGCAACACCTCACTGCAAGCGCAACGTGCTCGCGGCCTCAACACGGGCGTTCCTACAGAGACGAGGAAAGACATGCATCGCGCTACCAAGATTGTTGCCACCATCGGCCCGGCTTCAACGAGCCCGGACGTCCTGCTGCAAATGCTGCAGGCGGGCCTCGACGTCGTTCGCTTCAACTTCTCGCACGGCACCGCCGACGATCACCGCCAGCGCGCCGAAATCGTCCGCGAGGCGGCGCGTCAGGTGGGCCGGGAAGTCGCGATCATGGCGGACCTGCAGGGCCCGAAGATCCGCGTCGGCAAGTTCGAGAACAACAAGACGATGCTCGTCGCGGGCAATCCGTTCATCCTCGATGCGAACTGCACGCTCGGCAACAACGAGCGCGTCGGGCTCGACTACAAGGATCTGCCGCGCGACCTGCGCGCGGGCGACGTGCTCCTGCTCAACGACGGCCTCATCGTGCTCGACGTGGTGCGCGTCATCGGCGAAGAGATTCACACGACGGTGAAGGTCGGCGGCGAGCTCTCGAACAACAAGGGCATTAACCGTCAGGGCGGCGGTCTCACCGCGCCCGCGCTGACCGAGAAAGACATGGAGGACATCAAGACGGCGATGTCGCTCGGCGCGGATTTCGTCGCGGTGTCGTTCCCGAAGAACGCGACCGACATGGAAATGGCGCGTCAGCTCGCGAACATCGCGGGCGCGCCGTACGGCATCAAGCCGAAGATGATCGCGAAGATCGAGCGCGCCGAAGCCATTCCGGCGCTGCAAGGCATTCTCGACGCATCGGACGGCATCATGGTCGCGCGCGGCGATCTCGCGGTCGAAGTCGGCAACGCGGCGGTTCCGGCGCTGCAAAAGCGCATGATCCGCATGGCGCGCGAGTCGAACAAGCTCGTGATCACCGCCACGCAGATGATGGAATCGATGATCCACGCGCCCGTGCCAACGCGCGCCGAAGTCTCCGACGTGGCGAACGCCGTGCTCGACGGCACCGACGCCGTGATGCTTTCCGCCGAAACCGCGGCCGGCAAGTATCCGGTGACGACGATCGAAACGATGGCCGCCATCTGTATCGAAGCGGAGAAGTCGGAAGAATCGCAGCTCGATCGCGATTTCCTCGACCGCACGTTCACGCGCATCGACCAGTCGATCGCGATGGGCGCGCTCTTCACGGCGTTCCATCTCGGCGCGAAGGCCGTCGTCGCGTTGACGGAATCCGGCTCGACCGCGCTGTGGATGTCGCGTCACTGGACGCACGTGCCGATCTTCGCGCTGACGCCGCGCGTGTCGAGCGAACGGACGATGTCCCTATACCGCAACGTGACGCCGCTGCACGTCGACACCAACATGGACCGCGACACGGCGCTGAATCAGGCGCTGGAAGTGGTCGTGTCGAAGGGTTACGCGGCGCGCGGCGATATGGTCGTGCTGACGGTCGGCGAACCGATGGGCCAGGCAGGCGGCACGAACACGCTCAAGATCGTGCGCGTGGGCGATCACTTCTAAGCGTTTTTGAGAACGCTGCGCGGTCAAACGCCGCGCGATTTGTCGCAAGTCCGGAGCGAGCGCGGTCCCGGCAGCCGCGCTCGTTTCGTCAAGCGCGCAGGACGATGAAGCCGAAAACCGCCCGAGAGCGAGTTCGCGCGCTGAAGAATTCGTTTCACTTATGGAGTCTCACCACAATGCCTCTCGTATCAATGCGTCAACTGCTGGATCACGCTGCGGAAAACGGTTACGGTCTCCCGGCGTTCAACGTCAACAATCTGGAACAAGTGCAGGCGATCATGTCGGCGGCGAACGAAGTCAACGCGCCCGTCATCATGCAGGCGTCCGCTGGCGCGCGTAAGTACGCGGGCGAAGCGTTCCTGCGTCATCTGATCGAAGCGGCGGTCGAGTCGTATCCGCATATTCCGGTCGTGATGCATCAGGATCACGGTCAGTCGCCCGCGGTGTGCATGGCCGCGATCCGCTCGGGCTTCACCAGCGTCATGATGGACGGCTCGCTCGAAGCCGACGGCAAGACGGTCGCTTCCTACGAGTACAACGTCGCGGTGTCGAAGCAGGTCGTGGAGTTCTCGCATTCGATCGGCGTCACGGTCGAAGCCGAACTGGGCGTGCTCGGCTCGCTCGAAACGATGAAGGGCGACAAGGAAGACGGCCACGGCGCCGAAGGCACGATGACGCGCGAGCAGCTTCTGACCGACGTCGAGCAGGCCGCCGATTTCGTCAAGCAGACGCAATGCGATGCTTTGGCGATCGCGATCGGTACGTCGCACGGCGCGTACAAGTTCTCGAAGAAGCCGACGGGCGATATCCTCGCCATCGACCGCATCCGCGAAATTCACCAGCGCATTCCGAACACGCACCTCGTGATGCACGGTTCGTCGTCGGTACCGCAGGAATTGCTGGCCGAAATCCGCGAATTCGGCGGCGACATGAAGGAAACCTATGGCGTGCCGGTCGAGGAGATTCAGGAAGGCATCAAGCACGGCGTTCGCAAGGTGAACATCGACACCGATCTGCGCCTCGCGATCACCGGCGCGATCCGCCGCTATCTGTTCGAAAATCCGTCGAAGTTCGATCCGCGCGATTATCTGAAGCCCGCGCGCGAAGCGGCGAAGGAAATCTGCCGCCAGCGCTATATGCAGTTCGGCTGCGAGGGCATGGCCGGCAAGATCAAGCCGGTTTCGCTCGACAAGATCGCCGAAAAGTACAAGTCCGGCGCGCTGGCTCAGATCGTGAAATGAGACTGATCTGAATCAGCCGGGTTTTGTAAAGTAAAATCAACGGGTTCCGGGTTCGGAACCCGTTCGTCTTTCTCCTCGCCGCTTCCCACGTCGAAGCGGCGAATCACTTTTTTCCGGTACATGACGATGTCCACGCTATACGAATCCACGATCAAATCGCTGCCGCTGCTCGGCCGCGGCAAGGTCCGCGACAACTACGCCGTCGGCGACGACAAGCTCCTTATCGTGACGACCGACCGGCTTTCCGCATTCGACGTCGTCATGGGCGAGCCGATTCCGAACAAGGGCCGCGTGCTCAACACGATGGCCGATTTCTGGTTCGAGAAGCTCGGCCACATCGTGCCGAACCACAACACGGGCATCGATCCGGCGACGGTCGTCGCGGCGGACGAAGCCGAGCAGGTGAAGGGCCGCGCGGTCGTCGTGAAGCGCCTGGAGCCGATTCTCGTCGAAGCCGTGGTGCGCGGTTATCTCGCGGGCAGCGGCTGGAAGGACTATCAGGCGACGGGCGCGGTGTGCGGCGTCGAACTGCCGCCGGGCCTGCAAAACGCGCAGAAACTGCCCGAGCCGATTTTCACGCCTGCGGCCAAGGCCGAAATGGGCCATCACGACGAAAACATCACCTACGATGAGATGGAACGCCGCATCGGCACGGAGCTTTCCGCGACGATCAAGCGCATTTCCATCCAGTTGTACAAGGAAGCGGCCGAGTACGCGGCGACGCGCGGCATCATCATCGCGGATACGAAGTTCGAGTTCGGCCTCGACAACAAGGGCGATCTCTATCTGATGGACGAAGTGCTGACCGCCGATTCGTCGCGCTTCTGGCCCGCCGATGGCTATCAGGTGGGCACGAATCCGCCGTCGTTCGACAAGCAGTTCGTGCGCGACTGGCTCGAAACGCAGCCGTGGAAGAAGGAACCGCCCGCGCCGAAGCTGCCCGACGACGTGATCGCGAAGACGTCGGAGAAGTATCAGGAAGCGCTCCAGCGTTTGACCGGCAAGACGCTCGACTGAGTAAGAAAGATGACGAACGAAGTACACAAGAACGAAGCGCCGCTCGTCGGCGTGTTGATGGGCTCCAGTTCCGACTGGGACGTGATGAAGCATGCCGTCGCGATGCTGCAGGAATTCGGCGTGCCGTACGAGGCACAGGTCGTCTCGGCGCACCGGATGCCGGACGAGATGTTCGCCTACGCGGAAAGCGCGCGCGAGCGCGGCCTGCGCGCGATCATCGCGGGCGCGGGCGGCGCGGCGCATCTGCCGGGCATGCTGGCCGCGAAAACCACGGTGCCGGTGCTCGGCGTGCCGGTGGCGAGCAAGTATCTGAAGGGCGTCGATTCGCTGTATTCGATCGTGCAGATGCCCAAGGGCGTGCCGGTCGCGACGTTCGCCATCGGCGAGGCGGGCGCGGCGAACGCGGCGCTCTTCGCGGTATCGATATTGAGCGTCACCGATGCGAAATTCGCCGATGCGCTCGCCGCTTTTCGCGTGAAGCAGAATCAGGCGGCGCGGGACATGACGCTGCCGCCGCTGTGATCCCACTTCGCAATCTGGCCCAACGATGAATCCACAAAACTCCCCGATCTCTCCCATCCTGCCGGGCGCATGGCTCGGCATGGTCGGCGGCGGCCAGCTCGGCCGCATGTTCTGCTTCGCCGCGCAATCGATGGGCTATCGCGTCGCCGTTCTCGATCCGGATGAGACGAGCCCCGCTGGCGCCGTCGCGGATCGCCATATCCGCGCCGCCTACGACGACCGCGCCGCGCTCACGGAACTCGGCCGACTGTGCGCGGCAGTATCGACGGAATTCGAGAACGTGCCGTCCGCCAGCCTCGAATTTCTCGCGTCGTGCACGTTCGTGAGCCCGGCGGCGAGTTGCGTGGCGATCGCGCAGGATCGCGTCGCGGAGAAACGCTTCATCGCGGAATCGGGCGTGCCGGTCGCGCCGCATGTCGTGATCGAATCGACGGAAGCGCTCGCCGCGCTGCCCGACGAGAAGATCGCGGCCGTGCTGCCGGGCATTCTCAAGACCGCGCGTCTCGGCTATGACGGCAAGGGGCAGGTCAGCGTGCGCAACGTCGCGGAATTGCGCAACGCGCATGCGTCGCTGTCGGGCGTGCCGTGCGTGCTGGAAAAGCGCATGCCGCTGAAGTACGAAGTGTCCGTGCTGATCGCGCGCGGCGGCGACGGCAAATCGGCCGTGTTTCCGCTCGCGCAGAACGTGCATGTGAACGGCATTCTCGCGAGGACGGTCGTGCCCGCGCCCGATGCGCCCGATGCGCTCGTCGCGCAGGCGCAGGACGCCGCGCTGACGATCGCCGCGAAGCTCGGTTACGTCGGTGTGCTGTGCGTCGAATTCTTCGTGCTGGAAGACGGCTCGCTCATCGCCAACGAAATGGCGCCGCGCCCGCACAATTCCGGCCACTACACCGTCGATGCCTGCGCCACGAGTCAATTCGAGCAGCAGGTGCGCGCGATGACCGGCATGCCGCTCGGCGACACGCGCCAGCATTCGCCGGCCGCGATGCTGAATCTGCTCGGCGATATCTGGTTCGATGGCGACAAGGCGCGTTCGCCCGCGTGGGCGGAAGTCGCCGCGATGCCGGCGGCGCGGCTGCATCTGTACGGCAAGGAAGAGGCGCGCCGGGGCCGCAAGATGGGCCACATCAACTTCACGGCGGCGACGCTCGAGGAAGCGCGCACGGCGGCGCGTGACTGCGCGCGCATGCTGCATATCCCGCTCGATTGAGTTTTTTCGTAGTAGAAGCAATGACCATCATCTATCCGAGCGCCGCGCAGATCGACGAAGCCGCGGCCCTGCTCGATGCCGGCGAACTCGTCGCGTTTCCGACCGAGACGGTCTACGGGCTTGGCGGCGACGCCGAGAATCCCGAGGCCATCGCGCGCATCTATGCGGCGAAAGGGCGGCCGGCGAATCATCCGGTGATCGTGCATCTCGCGCCCGAGGCTGATCCGGGCTATTGGGTGCGCGAGGTGCCCGCCGATGCGCAGAAGCTCATCGATGCGTTCTGGCCCGGCCCTTTGACACTGATTCTCAAGCGCGCCGCGCATATTCCGGCGGCGGTCAGCGGCGGACAGGATTCGGTGGGCGTGCGGTGCCCGTCGCATCCGGTGGCGCAGCAATTGTTGTCGGCGTTTCATCGGCGGCGAACGGGGACGGGCAAGCAGGGCGGCGTCGCGGGGCCGTCGGCGAACCGTTTCGGGCATGTGAGTCCGACGACCGCGCAGCACGTTCGCGACGAGTTCGGCGATGCCGTGCATGTGCTCGATGGCGGCGCGGCGGATGTCGGCATCGAATCGACGATTCTGGATTTGTCGCGGGGCTTTCCGGCGCTGCTGCGGCCGGGGCATGTGAGTCCGCGGCAGATCGCGGATGTCATCGGGATCGCGCCGAAGCTGCCGGATGGATCGGATGCGACCGCGCCGCGTGCTTCCGGGACGCTGAAGGCGCATTACGCGCCGCGCACGCCGCTTTTGCTGCTGCCGTTCGCGTCGATCGAGCCGTTGCTTCGTAATCGTGACGGGAAGATTGCGCTGGTGGCGCGGGCGTCGAGCGCGGGGGAATGGGTGCGGGCTGCCGATGTTCACTTCGTGGCGGCGCCTGAGGATCCGCAGACTTACGCGCGCGATCTTTATGGCTTGCTGCGGGCGCTGGATCGGGCCAATGTCGAGCGGATTCTGATCGAGAAGCTGCCGGAGACGGTGGAGTGGATTGCTGTCAACGATCGGCTTGGCAGGGCGGCGGCGGCGTTCGAGGCGGAAGAGTGATTACTGGACTTTGCGCCTGTTTGTGAAAGATGGGTTTGGGGGATTTTGCTTTCCGGTCAGGAAGTTATGATGCAGGGGTTCCTCCGCGTGCGCGGAGATAGACCCGCACGCCTTGGTTTCCATGCACGACGCAGCCCGGTTCCTCCGCGTGCGCGGAGATAGACCCATATTGCGCGCGACATTCGCGAGGGGCGCTTCGGTTCCTCCGCGTGCGCGGAGATAGACCCGCGACGAAGGACCGGTCTGTACGCATGGCGTGGGTTCCTCCGCGTGCGCGGAGATAGACCCACCTTTTGTGGCGTTGGTGGACTGGTGAAAGCGGTTCCTCCGCGTGCGCGGAGATAGACCCGACTTACAGCACAGGTTTGGACGATTTTTGCTGGTTCCTCCGCGTGCGCGGAGATAGACCCAACGATCTCATGCCGCTCACGCTCACGCCAAAGGTTCCTCCGCGTGCGCGGAGATAGACCGTACTAGAACGTCAAACTGGACCGTATCGACGAATTCCTCCGCCCCGCGGAGCCTTTCTCACCGCAACAAAAAAAACCGCTCGGGCGATCCCTCGCCCGAGCGGTTTTTCATCCTAAAACCCCAACCCTTACTTCCCCAACCCCGTCGCCGCAATCGTCTGCTCCGCGGCCTGCGCGTACAGCGCATGCAGATGCGTCGTCGGATGCACGGTATCGGCGTACATGTACGTCTGATCCGCGCCCGCGACCGTCAATGTTTCCGGCGAGCAGAACAGCGACGTCGCGAAATCCTGCGGATTCGGCTCGCCGTACTTCTGCGCGGCCGCGGCCATCGCCTTCAGGTTGCACGCGGTGCCCGTATTCGACACCGTGAAGCCTAACTGCTGATAGTTCGCGGTGATCTGCGCCAGCTTCGGCGGCGTATCGAGGTAGATGACTTTCGACTTGATGTTGAGCGCCTGCAACGTCTGATCGAGCGCAGTATTGAACCCGATCGAAGCGCTCGAAAGACCGGCGCGCGTGACCGCGTCGCTCATCGTGCCCTGCGGCGTCGTGCCGATATCCGGCACGTTCGATACCAGCACATGCGTCGCGCCGTGCTGCAGGATCGTCGCGACGATTCCGCCGAGTTGCTTGGCCGCCGTGATGATCGCAGTGGATGCATCGGCCTGCGAGATCGCGCCGGCCTTAACCAACTGCAAGTTGTAAAGGACGTCGTTCGCGCCGCCATTCACGATGACGAGCTGATTCGCGTTGAAACTGCCGTGCGCCGCAAGGTAGTTCTGCACTTGCGTCGCGACCGGCACGGTCAACGCGCCCGCGTAGCTGTTCGGATCCGTGGCGTGACCGATGCCCATGGGATTCGTCACGCGCGCGCCGCCTTGCGCATAGCCGAGTCCCGACTGATTCGTCGGCGCAACCCCAAACCCCCCCGTCATCGCCGGCGTCAACGTATCGCCGTAATACTGCGCGACGTTCTGCACCCACACCTGACCCGGATTCGTCGTGAACCGTCCGCCGCCGAAGTTCGCGGCCGCGACCGGCGCATACGTGCCGACATCGGAAAGGCTGTCGCCGAACGACACCACTTGCAGCTTCACGCCGCCCGCGGGCGTCGAATTGTTGTCATCGCCGCCGCCGCCGCACGCGGCGATCAGGGCGAAGGCCGCGCTGGCCGTCGCGACTTGGGCAAAGCGCACCAGTGCGGCGCGCGTCGAGCGTTGCTTCTTCATGACCTCGTCTCCCTTCTTACCTGTTTTCTAGTTCGATTACGGCGTCAGACCGTGTCGCGGTCTTCATGCCGCTAGCTGCGAGTTTAAGCGATGCCGCGCGCCATCCTGGCGCGCGCGCAGCTTACGGCCGAGCGCCGTGCCCGACAGCGTACACGCGGCGCGCGTCTTTCCGAACGCGACTTCGTAGAAGAAATCTTCGGTGTTTGCAGACGCCCGTGCCCGCTCAATCCGCCACGCCCGGCCGACGCGCGCCTTCGTAGACCCATTCGAGCAGCGCATCGTGCGCGGCGCGCGCGGCCTCGGCGCGCGGATCGTTGATGAAACTCACGACCACATAGCTCTCGCCGTTCGCCGCGCCGACATAGCCCGCGATCGCGCGCACGTCGCGCAGCGTGCCGGTCTTGATGTGCGCGTTGCCGAGCGCGCCCGCGTTCGTTAGACGGTTGCGCATGGTGCCGTCGACGCCCGCGATCGGCAGCGATTCGACGAACACCTGCGCGACCGGACTCGCGTTCGCGGCCATCAGCAGATCGGCGAGCGAGATCGCGGAAATATGCTCGTCGCGCGAAAGGCCGGAGCCGTTGTCGAGCACGAGACCGTTCATCGGCAGGGCGCTGCGTTTCAGGAACGCCTGGATCGCCGTCGCCGATTTCGCCGTCGTCGCGGGGGGCTTCAGTTGCGCCGCGCCGATCGTCAGGAACAGGTTGCGCGCCATCACGTTGTTGCTGAACTTGTTGATGTCGCGCACGACATCGGACAGCACCGGACTGCGATGCGTGCCGACGAGGCGCGCATTCGACGGCGTCGGGCCTTCGCGCGTCGTGCCTGCGAACGTGCCGCCCGCCTGCTTCCATAGCGCGAGGAAACCGCCCGCGAAGAAGGTCGAATGATCGAGCGCCGCGACGTTGATCGTGCGCGAGCCGCAACGCAGCGGATAGTCGCCGACGAACGACGCCTGCACGAAGCCGCCCTGCGTCTGCGCGACGCTCGGCGACGCCGCCGAAAGCGAGCCGACGCACGCGCCGCGCGTCACGCGCAGTTCGTTGTCGATCTGAAGTTGCGCGAGTTGCGGCAATACGTCGATGGATACTTGTCCGTCGGCGTTGGGCGTCAGCGTGAAGGACAGCGATTTGAACGCGTAAAGCAGCGGATCGGGGCCGACGTTGTAGGGCGCGCTGTCGTCGTTGTCGAACGCGGGCAGATCGCGCGTCGACGCGTCGAAGTAGCGCTTGTCGAGCACGAGCGCGCCGTCGATGCCCGTGATGCCGTTCTTGCGAATCTGATCGACGAGATCGATCAGCTCTTCCGGCACGAGCTTCGGATCGCCCGTACCCTGAATGTACAGATTGCCGTGCAGCACGCCTTGCGCATCGAGCTGGCCGTCGGCGTACGCGGTCGTCTTCCAGCGATAGTCCGGGCCGAGCATCGAAAGGCCCGAGAAGGTCGTGACGAGCTTCATCGTCGATGCGGGCAGCATCGGCTCGTTCGCGTTCACCGAGACGAGCGGCAGCGGCGCGCCGACACGCTGCACGACGACGCTCATCGACGACAGCGGCACATGCGCGTGCGCGAGCGCCGTCATCACCGATGCGGGCAGCGGGCCGGCCGGCACGACCGCTTTCGCCGCGCGCTCGGCTTTCGCGCGCTTCGACTTCGCCCCGCCGATGGCCGCGCGCTGCGGCGCGTAACCTTGCGCATCGGCCTTCGAGCCGCCGCCGCGCGCATCGGCATCCGGCATATGGCCGAGGGCCGCGCAGGCGAACGCTGCGGCGAGAGCGTACGAAGACAGTCGGCGAGAGAAGGAACGGAAAACGGGCGGCATGGACGAGCGTTGTTCTTGGCTGGATGACGAGCGGCGGCGCGTGGCCGGGCGGGGTCGCGCCGCGAGGAAGCGGCTATTGTAGACAAGCTGGCTTGCGGAAATCGTACGGGTAAAAAATCATCGCACGACGCGCTTCGGGTGCGGCATGCGGTTGTCCTCCGATGCTGGACGATCGGCGCCGTTAAGTCCCGTTTAAGCCCCGCGCGGATACAATGACTCGCGGCCCCCGGCTGCGCCACGTAACCATCAACAGACATGTGCCATGCGAATCCTGCTTGTCGAAGATGACCGGATGATCGCCGAAGGCGTGCGCCGTGCGCTGCGCGCGGACGGCTTCGCAGTCGACTGGGTCCAGGACGGCGAGGCCGCGCTCACGGCGGTCGCGGGCGAGTCCTACGATCTGATGCTGCTCGATCTCGGCCTGCCCAAGCGCGACGGCCTCGACGTATTGAAGACCCTGCGCGCGCGTTCGAACTCGCTGCCGGTGCTGATCGTGACGGCGCGCGACGCCATCGCGGACCGCGTCAAAGGACTCGACGCCGGCGCGGACGATTACCTCGTCAAACCTTTCGATCTCGACGAACTCGGCGCGCGCATGCGTGCGCTGATCCGCCGTCATGCGGGGCGCGGCGAATCGCTCGTTCGGCACGGTGAACTGACGCTCGATCCGGTCGGTCATCAGGTGACGCTCGCGGGCAATCCCGTGTCGCTGTCGGCACGCGAATTCGCGCTGCTCGAAGCGCTGATGGCGCGGCCCGGCGCAGTGCTGTCGAAGAGCCAGCTCGAAGAAAAGATCTACGGCTGGGGCGAGGAAATCGGCAGCAATACGGTCGAGGTCTACATCCATTCGCTGCGCAAGAAGCTCGGCGCCGATCTCATCCGCAACGTGCGCGGCCTCGGCTACATGGTCGCGAAGGACGCCTGATGCGGTCGATCCGCCGGCAATTGCTGATCTGGCTGCTTGCGCTCGTGATCGTCGGCGTGGGCTTCGCGGGCTGGCTCATTTACCGGCAGGCGCTCGCCGAAGCCAACGAACTCTTCGACTATCAGCTTCAGCAGATCGCGGCCGCGCTGCCGTCCGAGCCGTTTTCTTCGGTGCTCAGTTCGCGCAGCGAAAGCGACGAAGGCGTCGTCATCCAGATCTGGAATCGCAACGGCGCGCTGATGTACTTCTCGCATCCGCGCGTGCCGCTCGCGCCGCATGCCGAACTCGGCTTCTCCACGGAGATGACGCCGCGCGGCGAATGGCGCGTATATAGCGCGATCGTCGGCGATAACGTCGTGCAGCTCGCGCAGCCGCTGTCGATCAGAAATCGCGTCGCGGCGGGCGTCGCGTGGCGCACGCTGTGGCCGCTCGTGCTGCTGCTGCCGCTGCTCGGGCTCGCGATCTGGGTGATCGTCGGGCTCGGGCTCGCGCCTTTGCAACGCGTCACGCGCGCGCTCGACACGCGTCATCCGGAAGCGCTCGATCCGCTGCCGGATCGGCCGCTGCCGCAGGAAGTGCGGCCGGTCGTGCGTGCGCTGAATGCGCTGCTGTCGCGCTTGTCGGCGGCGCTCGACACGCAAAAGGCCTTCGTCGCCGATGCCGCGCACGAGCTTCGGACGCCGCTCGCCGCGGTGCAGATTCAGGCGCAGCTCGTCGCGCGCGCGCAGGATGACGAAACGCGTCGCGAGGCGCTCAGGGATCTGCACGAAGGCATCGCGCGCGCGACGCGGCTTGCGGAGCAACTGCTGGCGCTCGCCCGCTCGGAACCGGATGGCAAGGCGGCGTTCGCATCGGTCGATCTCGCCGCGCTGCTCGAATCATGCGTGCGCGGCTCGGTGCTGGTGGCGCAGCAACGCGGCGTCGATCTCGGCATCGAGGAGAGCGAACCGGCGACCGTGAACGGCGATCCCGATTCGCTGCGCGTGATGTTCAACAATCTCATCGACAACGCGACGAAGTACACGCCTCGCGGCGGCCGCGTGGACGTGTGCCTTCGTCTCGCCGATGGCCGTCCCGTCGTCGAAATCTCCGATACCGGGCCGGGCATTCCTCAAGAAGAGCGAGAAAGGGTGTTCGACCGGTTCTATCGCGTGGGCGAAGGGGCGAATCGCGCGCGCACGGATGTGTCCGGCAGCGGCCTCGGGCTCGCGATCGTGAAGCGGATCGCGCAGCAGCATGGCGCGACGGTGACGCTGGCGGAGTCGAGCGCGGGCGGTCTCAAGGTGGCCGTAACGTTCTGATGCGCGTGGCCGCCGCGCCGAAGCAAGCCGCTCTTTCTCCTCTTTTAAGAGCGGTTTAAGCGACGCCCCGTAACCTTGCTCCATCGATAAAGCGCGCTCCGTGAGAGCGCATCCCTCGTCAGGAGCACACACGATGAAAGCGAAGATTCTTACCCGCAGCGCCGTCGCGGCTGCCGTTGCCGTCGCCTTGTCGGCGGGTTACGTGGCGGGTCATAACAACGTTCCTGCACCGCAAGTCATCGCGCCCGCGCAAGCCGCCGCGATGATGCCCGCCGAAGCCGCGGCCAAGACGGGCATCCCCGATTTCTCCGGTCTCGTGGAAACGTATGGCCCGGCCGTCGTCAACATCAGCGCGAAGCACGTCGTCAAGCAGACGTCCGCGCGCAGCGGCCAGAATCAGTTGCCGATGGACCCCGACGATCCCTTCTATCAGTTCTTCAAGCGCTTCGGCGGCATGCCCGGCTTCGGCGGCGGCGATGGCGGCCCGCGCGCGGATCGTCCGAGCGAAGGCCTCGGCTCCGGCTTCATCGTCAGCAGCGACGGCTACATCCTCACCAACGCGCACGTCGTCGATAACGCGAACGTCGTCACCGTGAAGCTCACGGACAAGCGCGAATACCGCGCGAAGGTCATCGGCGCGGACAAGCAGTCGGACGTCGCCGTGCTGAAGATCGACGCGAAGAGCCTGCCGACGGTGAAGATCGGCGATCCGAACGGCAGCAAGGTCGGCCAGTGGGTCGTCGCGATCGGCTCGCCGTACGGGTTCGACAACACGGTGACGTCGGGCATCATCAGCGCGAAGTCGCGCGCGCTGCCCAACGAGAACTACACGCCGTTCATCCAGACCGACGTGCCGGTGAATCCGGGCAACTCCGGCGGGCCGCTTTTCAATCTGCAAGGCGAAGTGATCGGCATCAATTCGATGATCTATTCGCAGACGGGCGGCTTCCAGGGCCTTTCGTTCGCGATCCCGATCAATGAGGCGATCAAGGTCAAGGACGCGCTCATCAAGACGGGTCACGTCGATCGCGGCCGTCTCGGCGTGACGGTGCAGGGCATGAATCAGACGCTCGCGAATTCCTTCGGCATGAAGTCGCCGCAAGGCGCGCTCGTGAGCTCGGTCGAGCCGGGCGGGCCGGCCGCGAAGGCGGGTCTGCAACCGGGCGACGTCATCACGGCGCTCAACGGCGAGCCGGTCACGGATTCGACCTCGCTGCCGTCGCAGGTCGCGGGTCTCGCGCCGGGCACGTCCGCGAAGGTCACGGTGTGGCGCGACAAGAGCGCGAAGCATCTCAGCGTGACCATCGGCGCGTTGAAGGACACGAAGACCGCGAGCGCGAAGACCGGCGGCGGTGACGAATCGTCGGCGCAGGATGCGCGCCTCGGCGTCGCGGTGCGTCCGCTTACGCCGGAAGAAAGGCAGAACGATTCGCTCTCGCGCGGCCTGCTCGTGCAGCAGGCGGGCGGCGCGGCAGCGAACGCGGGCATTCAGCCGGGCGACGTGATTCTCGCCGTCAACGGCCAGCCGGTGACGTCCGTGCAACAGTTGAAGTCGATGGTTCAGCACGCGGGCGACAGCATCGCGCTCCTGATCCAGCGCGACGACGCGCAGATATTCGTGCCTGTCGATCTCGGCTGACGCAGCGCATCGGGCCGCGACGCGGGCACGAACCATGCTCCCGGGTTCCCTGGTGCCCCATCGCGTGAAACCGACGCATCGGGCGTGACGCCGCCGGCGCTTTCGAGCGCGGCGGCATCGGAAAAAGGAGCTGAAAACATGACGAGCAGAACCACGGGCAGGCTGGCGGCCGCGCTTCTCGTTGCGGCGGCGAGCGCGAGCATGGCGGGCAGCGCCTGGGCGCAGCAGGCGAGCGGCGCCTCGGGCGGCACGGCGACCGATTTGTCGAGCGCCGGCAACACCAACGGCGGCGGCCTGCCGCAGATCGAGCAGCAAGGCGACGTTTCGTATACGTCGGGCGGCGTCGGCCTCGACGAGTCGCGCGCATTGTTGCGCGAACAGGCGCACTGGCCGCTATCGCTGCGCTTCACGGGTCCGACTTCCGATTACCTTTCGGGCGTGCATGTGCGCGTCGTCGGCGGCAAGGGCGGCGAGGTGCTGTCCACGGAATCGATGGGACCGTACATGCTCGTCAAGCTGCCGCCCGGCAACTATACGGTCTACGCGAAGTACAAGGATCAGGAGAAAAAGCAGGCCGTGACGGTCGCGGGGCCGGGCAAGGCCAAGGCGGCATTCCACTGGAACATTCAGTAAGCGCGGGCGTCGAAAGGGAAACGCCCGGGCCGTCGAAAGCGCTCACGCAGAATCGGAAGTTTGTCTCATAATTAAGCCACGGGTGTCTCGATGACTCGTGGCTTTTTCTTTGGAAGCCGGTTCTTACGCGGAGGGGCAGCACGATGGGCACGGAACTGAACGTCGGGCACGAAACGGCGCATCACATCGAGATCACGCTGAACGGCCGGCGCTGCCGCGTGATCCATCAGGGCGTGACCTACGCCGATACGCACGCATCCCTCACGCTCGTCGAGCAGGGCGCGGAGAAAGTGCACTACTTTCCGCGCGCCGACGTGAACATGGCGCGCCTCGAACGCTCGATTCACACCACGCACTGCCCGACGAAGGGCCAGGCGACGCACTATCATCTGCTGACCGAAGACGGCCCGGTCGAGAACGCCGCGTGGAGCTACGAAGCGCCGCTCGACGCCGCCGCGAAAATCAAGGGCTATCTCGCGTTCTACGGTTCGCGCGTCGATCGCATCGACGAGACTTCCTAGGCGCGCATCCGAACAGACACCTTACATCCGCTCCGCCATAACGAACGCATGCGATCCTTGTCCCGGAGGCTCGAATGGAAGTCACCGATGCGCTGTGCGTTCCGCTCGATTGCGCGCACGTCCGCGAGGCGCTCTCCGATCTCGCGTTGCTGCGCGCGAGCCTCGACAATTGCGAATCGTTCACGCGCACGCCCAACGGCGAGTATGTCCTCACGCTGATCGTGCCGCTCGGCGCGCTGCGGGCGCGCTACGAAATCCGCGCGCACGCCGCCGGGCGCACGCGACAGGCGGCGCATGAAGAAGGGGAAAGCGACGCGTCGCACGACGGCGCGTACGCGCGCACGCTGAGCTTCAAGGCGCGCGGCGAAGGCGTCGGCTCATTGCGCGGGCAGATCGCGGTCGCGCTCAATCCCGATGACGACGGCGCCGCGACGTGGATCGAATACACCGTCTGGGCGACGGTCTCGGGACCGCTCGCCGGCTTGCCCGCGCGTCAGATCGAAAACGCGCTTCGTGAAGGCGCCGACGATTTCTTCGCCGAGTTCTGCGAAGTGGTGCGTGCGAAGCACGGCTTGCCGTCGATGCGCGCGGCAGGCGCAAGCGCCGAGCGCCGGCATGTGTTCTTGCGGCCGGGCGCGATGTCGGCGGCGTTCTCGCGTCGCTCGGGCGCGATGCGCGGGCATTCCGCCGACGCCCACGCGAGCGGCGTGCTGCGGCATCGGCTGCACGGACACGGATTCGTGCACAACGACCGCGATCATTCCCACGATCCGCATCCGCTCGGCCTGCCGATATGGGCGTGGGCGGCGATGCTCGTGTGCATCGCGCTGTTCGCGTATTTCGCGCAGCGCATCGGTTCGCAATAGACGGCGCGAATCAGGCGCTCGCGGGCATCAGCAGCGACGGGCTGCAGCGCAATGCGTCGAAGCATGCGTCGATGAGCGCTTCGGCGTCGCGTTCCGGATGAACGATGTCGGGCAGCATCAGCGAATCGTGCAGGATGCCCGTGAAGAGACAGTGGAGCATGGTCATCGCGCGGCGCGTGTCGAGCGTCGCCGGAAGCTGCTTCTTTTCGACGGCGTTGCGCAGCGCGCGCTCGATGCGCTCCATGCCGTCGCGCATGTTGTTCTGATGCCGCTCGCGCACCGGCCCCATTTCCTCGACGAATTCGCATTTCATGAAGAGGATGTCGAAGACGCGGCGCCGCTGCTCGTCGGTCGTGATGTTGCGCATGCACCAGACGAAGAGTTCATGCAAACGCGCGAGCGGGTCTTCCTCCTTGCCGTCCAGCGTGGATTCCACGAGTTCGTCGAGCGGCAAAAGGCTGCGGTCGAACATCGCGTTGAAGAGATCGCCCTTGTTGGCGAAATGCCAGTAGATCGCGCCGCGCGTGACGCCCGCCGCCTGCGCGATGTCCGCGAGCGTCGTGCGCGATACCCCTTTTTCGTAGAAGACGCGCTCGGCCGCGTCGAGTACGCGGTTGCGCGTCAACTGCGCTTCTTCCTTGGTTCGTCTGACCATATCCTGCGGCCGGTGGCCGTCTGCTCCTGCTACTGCCGTTTGAAAGCCGCTCTGTGGACGGCTCTGTCGAAGGTTCGTCGAACGTAATCGATTCCCCGGAGCGGTTTCTTCTCATCGCCAATGGGGAGAAACACGTACGGTTTTTTACATTCATTCGTGAATGTATATACAATACCACCCGTTTACGAATATTCACAAATTCATCCGGCGGGCGGATTTCGCATAAGCTTGCGTTTCCATTGCCCGTTCTGGCCGTCCTGTGGCCACGGGCGACGCCTCCGAGCGTCGCGCACGGGTATGAGGCGTCACGCGCAGGCTGGCGTCGCCGCTCACTCGCCGGACAAGTTGGTGTATTCACAGCGTCCCGAAGGACGCTCGTGCGCGGCGTTGCCCGGGGAAGGCCGCCGCGTGCCCAAACTTCACTCTCAGTCTTAGACAGAGGTCGCTCCATGCGCGTCGAACGGGTTCCACTCCGCTTAATCACCGCCGCGACGGCTGCCGTGTTCCTGGCAGCGTGCGGGCAAAAACAATCAGCGCCTCCGCCGCAAACGCCCGAAGTGGGTATCGTCACCGTGCAGCCGACGAGCGTGCCGGTCATCGTCGATTTGCCGGGCCGCACCAACGCCTATCTGGTCGCGCAAGTGCGCGCACGGGTCGATGGCATCGTGCTGCGCCGCGAGTTCACTGAAGGCTCCGAGGTCAAGGCCGGTCAGCGTCTCTACAAGATCGATCCGGCGCCGTACATCGCCTCGCTGAACAACGCCAAGGCGACGCTCGCGAAGGCGCAGGCGAACGTCGCGTCGCAGAACGCGCTCGTCGCGCGCTACAAGATCCTCGTCGCGGCCAATGCCGTGTCGAAGCAGGATTACGACAACGCCGTCGCGGCGCAAGGCCAGGCCGTCGCGGATGTCGCCGCGGGCAAAGCATCGGTCGATACCGCGCAGATCAACTTGGGCTACACCGACGTCGTCTCGCCGATCACCGGCCGCACCGGTCTCTCGCAGGTCACGCCGGGCGCCTACGTTCAGGCGAGCGCCGCGACGCTGCTCACGACCGTGCAGCAGCTCGATCCGATCTACGTCGATCTGACGCAATCGAGCGTCGAAGGCTTGCGCCTGCGCCGTCAGATTCAGGAAGGCCGTCTGCAGACCGAAGGCATCCACGCCGCGAAGGTCACGCTCCAGCTCGAAGACGGCCGCACGTACACCGAGCAGGGCAAGCTGCAGTTCTCCGACGTGAGCGTCGACCAGAGCACCGGTTCGGTGACGGTGCGCGCGATCTTCCAGAACAAGGACCGCGTGCTTCTGCCGGGCATGTTCGTGCGAGCGCGGATTCAGGAAGGCACGAACGACCACGCGCTCGTCGTGCCGCAGATCGGCGTCACGCATGACCAGAAGGGCACGCCGACCGCGCTCGTCGTCAACAAGGACAACAAGGTGGAACTGCGCCAGCTCGTCACGGGCAGCACGTTCGGCAACAACTGGGTGGTCGACAGCGGCCTGAACCCGGGCGACCGCGTGATCGTGAACGGCGTGGAGAAGGCGAAGCCCGGCATGCAGGTGAAGCCGGTCGACGCGAAATTCCCGTATCCCGTAGCCGGCGCATCGGATGCGCAGGCGGCATCGGCGCCGGCCAGTGCCAGCGGCGCGAGCGCTGCCAGCGGTCCGCAAGCCGCATCGGCCGCCTTCGCTGCATCGGGCGCGCAATAAAAGGGAGCCTGTTACATGGCAAAGTTTTTTATCGATCGACCGATCTTCGCGTGGGTGATCGCGATCATCCTGATGCTGGCGGGGATGGCGTCGATCTTCACGCTGCCGGTCGCGCAGTATCCGACGATCGCGCCGCCCGCGATCCAGATCAGCGCGACGTATCCGGGCGCATCCGCGAGCACCGTCGAAAACACGGTGACGCAGGTGATCGAGCAGCAGATGACCGGCCTCGACCACTTGCTGTACCTGTCGTCGACGTCCGATGACTCGGGCACGGCCACCGTCACGCTGACGTTCGCGGCGGGCACGAACCCGGACATCGCGCAGGTGCAGGTGCAGAACAAGCTGCAGCTCGCGACGCCGCTGCTTCCGCAAGTCGTGCAGCAGTTGGGCACGAAGGTCACGAAGTCGAGTTCGAGCTTCCTGCTCGTGCTCGCGTTCGTGTCCGAAGACGGCAGCATGAGCAAGTACGACCTCGCGAACTACGTGGCGTCGAACGTGGCGGATCCGCTCTCGCGTATCGACGGCGTCGGTACGACGACGCTGTTCGGCTCGCAGTACGCGATGCGCGTCTGGCTCGATGCGACCAAGCTCACGAACTTCGCGCTCACGCCTGTCGACGTGAAGAACGCGATCACGAACCAGAACGTGCAGGTGGCGGCGGGTGCGCTCGGCGGCACGCCGGCGGTGCCGGGGCAGATGCTCCAGGCGACCATCACGGAAGCGACGCTGCTGCGCACGCCCGAGCAGTTCGGCAACATCCTGCTGAAAGTGAATCAGGACGGCTCGCGCGTGTTGCTGAAGGATGTCGCGCGGATCGAACTCGGCGGCGAAAACTACAACTTCGATACGAAGTACAACGGACAGCCGACGGCCGGCTTCGGTATCCAGCTCGCGACGGGCGCGAACGCGCTCCAGACCGCGAAACTGGTCCGCCAGAAGATCGACGATCTGTCGAAATACTTCCCGCATGGACTGGTGGTGAAGTATCCGTATGACACGACGCCGTTCGTGCGACTGTCGATCGAGGAAGTGGTCAAGACGCTGATCGAAGGCATCGTGCTCGTGTTCCTCGTGATGTATCTGTTCCTGCAGAACCTGCGGGCGACGATCATCCCGACGATCGCGGTGCCGGTCGTTCTGCTCGGCACGTTCGCGATCATGTCGGCGGTGGGCTTCTCGATCAACGTGCTGTCGATGTTCGGCCTCGTGCTCGCGATCGGCCTGCTCGTCGACGATGCGATCGTGGTCGTGGAGAACGTCGAGCGGGTGATGTCGGAGGAGCATTTATCGCCGCGCGAAGCGACCCGCAAGGCGATGGGGCAGATCACCGGCGCGCTGGTCGGCGTGGCGCTCGTGCTGTCGGCGGTGTTCGTGCCGGTGGCCTTCTCCGGCGGCTCGGTCGGCGCGATCTACCGTCAGTTCTCGCTGACGATCGTCGCGGCGATGGTGCTGTCCGTCATGGTCGCGCTGATTCTCACGCCGGCGCTGTGCGCGACGATCCTGAAGCCGCATCCGGAAGGGCATGAGCCCGAGAAGAAGGGCTTCTTCGGCTGGTTCAACCGCACGTTCAACAAGAGTCAGGAGAAGTATCACAGCGGCGTGCAGCACGTCATTCGCCGCTCGGGACGCTGGCTCATCATCTATATCGTCGTGATCGTCGCGGTGGGCATGCTGTTCCTGCGTCTGCCGAAGTCGTTCCTGCCCGATGAAGACCAGGGCACGATGTTCGTGCTCGTGAACGCGCCGTCCGGCTCCACGCAGGAGTACACCGCGCACGTTCTGAAGGACGTGCAGGACTATCTGCTGAAGGACGAGAAATCGATCGTCGAATCGGTCTTCACGGTGAACGGCTTCTCGTTCGCGGGCCGCGGCCAGAACTCCGGCCTCGTGTTCGTGCGGATGAAGGACTACGCGGAACGTCAGCACAGCGACCAGAAGGTGCAGGCGCTCGTCGGACGCATGTTCATGCACTTCGCGCCTTACAAGGACGCGATGATCTTCCCGGTCAATCCGCCTTCGATTCCGGAACTCGGCACGGCGGCGGGCTTCGACTTCGAGCTGCAGGATCGCGGCGGCCTCGGCCACGCGAAGCTGATGGAAGCGCGCAACATGCTGCTCGGCATGGCCGCGAAGGATCCGACGCTCGCACAGGTGCGTCCGAACGGCCTGAACGACACCCCGCAGTTCAAGGTGAATGTCGATCGCGAGAAGGCGAGCGCGCTCGGCATCGCCGTATCGGACATCGATCAGACATTCTCGATCGCGTGGGCGTCGCAGTACGTGAACAACTTCCTCGACGTCGACAACCGGATCAAGAAAGTCTACGTGCAGGGCGATGGTCCGTTCCGCATGAACCCCGACGACCTGAACAAGTGGTACGTGCGCAATGGCGCCGGAACGATGGTGCCGTTCGGCGCCTTCGCGACGGGCAACTGGACCTACGGTTCGCCGAAGCTCGAACGCTACAACGGCATCTCGGCGGTGGAAATCCAGGGCGCGGCGGCGGCGGGCAAGTCGACCGGCCAGGCGATGACCGCGATGGAAGCGATCGCGGCGAAGCTGCCGGCGGGCATCGGCTACGAATGGACGGGCCTTTCCTATCAGGAACGCCAGTCGGGTTCGCAGGCGCCGATTCTCTACGGCATCTCGATCCTCGTCGTGTTCCTGTGTCTCGCGGCGCTGTATGAAAGCTGGTCGATTCCGTTCTCGGTCATCATGGTCGTGCCGCTCGGCGTGCTCGGCGCGCTGCTCGCGGCGACGCTGCGCGGTCTGGAAAACGACGTGTTCTTCCAGGTCGGCCTGTTGACGACGGTGGGTCTGTCGGCGAAGAACGCGATTCTGATCGTGGAATTCGCGCGCGAGTTGCGGATGCAGGGCATGTCGACGGTCGAAGCGGCGATGGAAGCGGCGCGCCTGCGGTTGCGCCCGATCCTGATGACCTCGCTCGCGTTCATTCTCGGCGTGATGCCGCTCGCGATCAGTAACGGCGCGGGCTCGGCGAGCCAGCACGCGATCGGCACGGGCGTGATCGGCGGCATGTTGACCGCGACCTTCCTCGCCATCTTCATGATTCCGATGTTCTTCGTCGTTATCAGCAAGTTCAGCAAGAGCAAGGACGTGCCGGCGCCGGGTTCGTCGGGCGACATCGAAGGCACGAACGGTAAGGAAGGACACTGAGATGCTTAAACATTCCTTGATCGCGGCCGCCGTGGCGGTATTCGCCGCGGGCTGCACGCTCCAGCCGAAGTACGAGCGTCCGCCCGAGCCCGTCACGCAGACGTTTCCGGAAGGCGGCGTGTACGCGCACCAGCCGGATGCGAGTTCGAGCGCGAGCAACGGCCGCACGGCGAACGGCCAGAGCGCGCCGGACATCGGCTGGCGCGATTTCTTCGCCGATGCGCGCCTGCAGAAGATCGTCGAGCTCGCGCTGAAGAACAATCGCGACCTGCGCGTCTCGGTGCTCAACGTCGATGCGGCGCGCGCGCAGTATCAGATCACGCGCGCGGGTCTGTTCCCGACGCTCGATGCGGCCGCGTCGCAGACGAAGCAGCGCACGCCGAAGAATCTGTCGTTCTTCGGTAACACGATCTCGAACGAGTATTCGGTCGGCCTGAATGCGTCGTGGGAAATCGACTTCTTCGGGCGCATCCGCAGCCTGAAGGATCAGGCGCTCGCGCAATATCTGTCGACGGCGGAATCGCGCAAGGCGGCGGAGATCTCGCTGGTGTCGTCGGTGGCGGACCAGTATCTGACGATGCTCGCCTACGACGATCAACTCGTCGTCACGCAGAACACGCTCAAGACGGCGCAGGAGTCGTTCCGCATCACCAAGCTGCAATACGAGAACGGCACCGGCACCGAACTCGATCTGCGTCAGTCCGAAGGCGTGGTCGAGGAAGCGCAGGCGAATCTGCAGACGCAGTCGCGTTTGCGCGCGCAGGCGGAAAACGCGCTCGTGCTGCTCGTCGGGGAGCCGTTGCCTGCGGATTTGCCGGCCGGCATGCCGCTCGATACGCAGAATCTGCTCTCCGACATTCCCGCGGGTCTGCCGTCCGATCTGCTGACGCGCCGTCCCGATATCGCGGCGGCGGAGCAGTCGCTGCTCGCGGCCAACGCGAATATCGGCGCGGCGCGCGCGGCGTTCTTTCCGCGCGTCTCGCTGACGGGCAGCTTCGGCACGCTGTCGCCGACGCTCGGCGGCCTGTTCAAGCCGGGGTCGGCTGCGTGGTCGTTCGCGCCGCAGATCACGGTGCCGATCTTCGAGGGCGGCCAGAACAAGGCCAATCTCGATCTGGCGAACGTGCAGAAGCGCATCGAGATCGCCAACTACGAGAAGGCGATCCAGACCGCGTTCCGCGAAGTCGCGGACGGCCTCGCCGCGCGCGGCACCTTCGACGAGCAGATCAAGGCGCTCGAGCGCTTCGTCAATTCGCAGAGCCGGCGTCTGGAGCTGTCGGACCTGCGCTATCGCAATGGCGTGGACAGCTATCTGTCGGTACTGACCGCGCAGACGGCGCTTTACGAAGCGCAGCAGCTGCTCATCACGGCGCGGCTGAATCGACTGACGAACCTCGTCGATCTGTATCAGTTCATGGGCGGCGGATGGATCGAGCGTTCCGGCGACGCGCCGCGTCCCGCCGATGCGCCCGTCGACTACGGCTCGCAAGGCGCGCCGCAAGCAGCCTCGGCGCCCGCGGCGAGCTGATTCGCCTAAACCCGTCGCACTCGAAGCCCGGCCGCGCCGGGCTTTTTTTCGCGCTTTCGAACTTGTTCCACATCGTTTTGCATCGATGTCTGGGTGATGCAACAGACTTGGCACATTGTTTCAGTTGCCATCAAAGATCCACACATCTGCCTACTCTTTAGTCTTCCTCACTGCGCGCGATAACTATAATCGGCTGCTTGCCGCAGTCGTGACGGCGCGATCCGTTCCATCGATCGTTCGAAAAAGTCGTTGACGAAGCTCGCCGCGAGCGTCGCATACATTCAGTTATCCCAAAAATATGGCCGCATTTCTTCCGAAAGCGGCCAGCCCCATCCAAGGCGCGCGGGCCGCACGAATGCCCCGGTCGCCGCGGTCAGCGACTTTCGCATCGCACGACAGCACATTGCGCGCGGCTCGCGGTCAACGCGAAGACGCGCGCCTTTCATTGTCAGTAACCTCAGAGGTCTCGCGTTCCATGCGTCTCATACGGATTCCATACCGCCTCATCGGTGTCACGACGGCCGCCTTGCTGGCAGCCGGTTGCGGAGAGAAGCATCCCGCGATGGCGCCGCACACGCCGGAAGTCGGCGTTGTCATCGTCGAGCCGGCCGCTGTGCCGGTCACGACAGAACTCTCGGGCCGCACGAGCGCCTTTCTCGATGCCCAGGTGCGCGCGCGCGTCGATGGCATCGTGCTGCGCCGCGAATTCACGGAAGGCAGCCTCGTCAAGGCCGGGCAACGCCTTTACAAGATCGATCCGGCGCCGTATATCGCGCAACTGAACAACGCGAAGGCGTCGTTCGCGAAGGCCCATGCGAATCTCGTCTCGACCGCGGCGCAGGCCGAGCGCTACAAGGTGCTCGTCGCGTCGAACGCGGTCAGCAAGCAGGACTACGACAACGCCGTGGCGGCGCAAGGCCAGGCCGAAGCCGATGTCGCGTCGGCCAAAGCCGCGATCGACACCGCGCAGATCAAGCTTGGCTATACCGACGTCACGTCGCCGGTTTCGGGGCAGGCCGGCATTTCCCAGGTCACGCCCGGCGCATACGTGCAGGCGGCGCAGGCGACGCTGATGGTCACCGTCCAGCAGCTCGACCCGATGTACGTCGATCTCACGCAATCGAGTCTCGACGGTCTCAAGCTGCGCCGTCAGATTCAGGAAGGGCGTCTTTCGACCAACGGCCCGAACGCGGCGAAGGTCACGCTGATTCTCGAAGACGGCCGTGAGTATCCGGAGCAGGGCAAGCTGCAATTCAGCGATGTGAGCGTCGATCCGTCGACCGGATCGGTGACGCTGCGCGCGATCTTCATGAACAAGGACCGGGTGCTGCTGCCGGGCATGTTCGTGCGCGCGCGCATCGAGCAAGGCGTGAATCCGAAGGCGCTCGTCGTGCCGGTGCAGGGCATCACGCACGATCAGAAAGGCACCGCGCTCGCGATGGTCGTCGGCAAGGACAACAAGGTCGCGATGCGCCCGCTCGTCACCTCCGGGACGCTCGGCCAGAGCTGGATCGTCGACAGCGGTCTGAACGCGGGCGATCGCGTGATCGTCGAGGGCATCGATCACGTGCGTCCGGGCATGGAAGTGAAGGCCGTGCCCGCGCGTCAGCCCGAAGCGAAAGCCGACGCTAAAGCCGAAGCGAAAGCCGAAGCGAAAGCCGACGCAACGGCCGCCTCCGGCGCGTAAGGACGGGAGACACGTCCATGGCCAAGTTCTTTATCGATCGCCCGATTTTCGCGTGGGTGATCGCCATCATTCTGATGCTCGCGGGTCTCGCGTCGGTGACGACGCTGCCCGTCGCGCAATATCCGACCATCGCGCCGCCCGCGATCCAGATATCCGCGAACTATCCGGGCGCATCCGCTCAGACCGTCGAAAACACCGTCACGCAGGTGATCGAGCAGCAGATGAGCGGTCTCGACCATCTGCTGTATCTGTCCTCGACCTCCGATGACAGCGGCACCGCCACCGTCACGCTGACGTTCGCGGCCGGCACCAATGCCGACATCGCGCAGGTTCAGGTGCAGAACAAGCTGCAACTGGCCACGCCCAATCTGCCGGCCGTCGTGCAGCAGCTCGGCATCAGCGTGACCAAGTCGAGCAGCAGCTTCCTGCTCGTGCTGGCGTTCGTGTCCGAAGACGGCAGCATGAGCCGCGAAGACCTCGCGAACTACGTGGCGTCGCACGTGCAGGATCCGATCAGCCGGCTGAACGGCGTCGGCACCGTCACGCTCTTCGGCTCGCAGTACGCGATGCGAATCTGGCTCGATCCGAACAAGCTGACCAAATTCAGCCTGACGCCGGTCGACGTGCAGAACGCGCTGACTTCGCAGAACGTGCAGGTCGCGGGCGGCCAGCTCGGCGGCGTGCCCGCGGTGCCGGGCCAGTCGATGCAGGCGACCATCACCGAAGCGACGCTGCTGCGCACACCGGAGCAGTTCGGCAACGTGCTGCTGAAGGTGAATCAGGACGGCTCGCAGGTGCGTATCCGCGACGTGGCGCGCGTCGGTCTCGGCGGCGAGAACTACAACTTCGAGACGCAGTACAACGGCCGTCCGGCTGCCGGATTCGGCATTCAGCTCGCGACCGGCGCGAACGCGCTCGCCACCGCGAATCTGGTGCGCGCGAAAGTCGACGAGCTCGCGAAGTTCTTCCCGCACGGTCTCGTCGTGAAGTATCCGTACGACACCACGCCGTTCGTGAAGCAGTCGATCGCCGACGTCGTGAAGACGCTCATCGAGGCCATCGTGCTGGTGTTCCTCGTGATGTACCTGTTCCTGCAGAACCTGCGCGCGACGCTCATTCCGACCATCGCCGTGCCGGTCGTGCTGCTCGGCACCTTCGCGATCATGGCGGCGGCGGGTTTCTCCATCAACACGCTGTCGATGTTCGGGCTCGTGCTCGCCATCGGCTTGCTGGTGGACGACGCGATCGTGGTCGTCGAAAACGTCGAGCGCGTGATGACCGAAGAGGGACTGTCGCCGAAGGAAGCCACGAAGAAGGCGATGAGTCAGATCACCGGCGCGCTCGTCGGCGTGGCGCTCGTGCTCGCGGCGGTGTTCGTGCCGGTGGCGTTCACGGGCGGCTCGGTCGGCGCGATCTATCGCCAGTTCTCGCTGACGATCGTCTCGGCGATGGGTCTCTCGGTGCTCACCGCGATGGTGCTCACCCCTGCGCTGTGCGCAACGATGCTCAAGCCGCACCCGGAAGGCCACACGGAAAAGACGACCGGCTTCTTCGGCTGGTTCAACCGCACGTTCGCGAAGAGCCAGGCGAAGTATCACGGCGGCGTGGCGCATGTCATCAGGCGTTCGGGGCGCTGGCTCGTCATCTATGTGGTGATCATCGTGGCGGTCGGCATGTTGTTCGCGCGTTTGCCGAAGGCGTTCCTGCCCGATGAAGACCAGGGCACGATGTTCGTGCTGGTGGCGACGCCCGCCGGCTCCACGCAGGAGATGACGCAGCGCGCGCTGGACGATGTCGCGGGCCATCTGCTGAAGAAGGAAAGCGCGCTCGTCGAGTCGGTGTTCACCGTGAACGGTTACAGCTTTGCCGGTCATGGCCAGAACTCGGGTCTCATCTTCGTGCGGCTGAAGGACTTCGCCCAGCGCACGAGCGCCAACGAGAAGGTGCAAGCGCTGGTGGGCCGCACGTACGGCGCGTTCGCGGGCTACAAGAACGCGCTCGTGTTTCCGGTGAATCCGCCGTCGATTCCGGAACTGGGCACGGCGTCGGGCTTCGACTTCGAACTTCAGGATCGCGCCGGTCTCGGCCACGAAAAGCTGATGCAGGCGCGCGCGATGCTCCTCGGCATGGCCGCGAAGGACGAGACGCTCGCGCAGGTCCGGCCGAACGGCCTGAACGACGCGCCGCAGTTCAAGGTGAACATCGACCGTCAGAAGGCGCTGGCGCAGGGCGTCGATCCGTCGAGCATCGACCAGACGTTCTCGATCGCGTGGGCGTCGAAGTACGTGAACAACTTCCTCGATACGGACAGCCGCATCAAGAAGGTGTACATGCAGAGCGATGCGCCGTTCCGCATGTCGCCGGAGAACATCAACAGCTGGTACGTGCGCAACGCGTCGGGCTCGATGGTGCCGTTCTCGTCGTTCGCGACGACCGAATGGAGCTACGGCTCGCCCAAGCTCGAACGCTACAACGGCCTGTCGTCGATCGAAATCCAGGGTGTCGCGAAGCCGGGCAAATCCACCGGCGAGGCGATGGCCGCGATGGAAGCGCTCGCGGCGAAGCTGCCCGCGGGCATCGGCTACGAATGGACGGGGCTGTCGTATCAGCAGATCCAGTCCGGCTCGCAGGCGCCGATTCTTTACGGCATCTCGATCCTCGTCGTGTTCCTGTGTCTCGCGGCGCTGTACGAGAGCTGGTCGATTCCTTTCTCCGTGATCATGGTCGTGCCGCTCGGCGTGGTCGGCGCACTGCTCGCCGTGTCGCTGCGCGGACTGGAGAACGACGTGTTCTTCCAGGTCGGCTTGCTCACGACAGTGGGCTTGTCGGCGAAGAACGCGATTCTGATCGTCGAGTTCGCCCGCGATCTCCAGCTCTCGCAAAAGATGGGGCCGATCGAAGCGGCGCTCGAAGCGGCGCGCCTGCGCCTGCGTCCGATTCTCATGACATCGCTCGCGTTCATTCTCGGCACGATGCCGCTCGCGATCAGCAACGGCGCGGGCTCGGGCAGCCAGCACGCGATCGGCACGGGCGTGATCGGCGGCATGGCGACCGCGACTTTCCTCGCCATTTTCATGGTGCCGATGTTCTTCGTCGTGGTGCGCTCCCGTTTCGGCGGCGACAAGGAGGACACGGATGCCGCGCTCGCGCGTTACGAAGCGCAGCGGCGCGCGCAACAGGGCAACGAAGGACACTGACATGCGTAGACTTTCCTTGATTGCAATGGCCGTCGCCGTACTGGCGACCGGCTGCACGATGGCGCCGAAGTACGAACGCCCCGCCGCGCCGGTGTCGGCGAATTTTCCGGCGCACGGCGTCTACGCGACGCAGCCGGTCGCGACGCCGGACGGCGCACGCAGCGCGAACGGCGTGGCCGCGGCCGATATCGGCTGGCGCGATTTCTTCGTCGATGCGCGTTTGCAGCGGCTCATCGACATCGCGTTGAAGAACAACCGTGACTTGCGCGTCGCGATGCTCAACGTGCAGGCCGCGCAGGCGCAGTATCAGGTCGTCACGACGCTTCTGCTTCCGTCCATCACCGCCGTGGGCGCGCAGTCGAAAACGCGCAAGCCCGACAATCTGTCGTTCTTGAATCAGACCATCTCGAATACCTACACGGTGGGCCTGAATGCGTCGTGGGAGATCGACCTGTTCGGCCGGGTGCAGAGCATGCGGAATCAGGCGCTCGCGAAATATTTCGCGACTGCCTATGCGCGCAAGGCTGCGGAGATTTCGCTCGTCTCGCAAGTGGCGGCGCAGTACCTTCAGGTCTTGCAGACGGACGACCTGCTGAAGGTGACGCATCAGACGCTGGCCAGCGCGAGCGAATCGTACCGGATCGTCAAGCTGCAATTCGACAACGGCGCCGCGTCGGAGCTGGACGTGAGCCAGGCGCAAACGGTGATGGAAGGCGCGGCGGCGAATCTGCAGGCGCAGGAGCGCGCGCGGGCGCAGGCGGTCAATGCGCTCGTGTTGCTGCTCGGCGAGCCGGTGCCCGACGATCTGCCGGGCGGCATGCCGCTCGACGGTCAAAACCTGCTCGCGGACATTCCTGCGGGTCTGCCGTCGGATTTGCTGCTGCGGCGGCCGGACATCATGGAGGCCGAACAGAATCTGCTCGCGGCGAATGCGAACATCGGCGCGGCGCGCGCAGCGTTCTTTCCGAACATTTCGCTGACCGGCATGCTCGGCACACTGAGCCCGACGCTCGGTGGTCTGTTCAAAGCGGGGTCGGCGGGATGGAGCTTTGCGCCGACCATCACCTTGCCGATCTACGGCGATCAGTTCGCGAATCTCGAGTACGCGAATATCCAGAAGAAGATCGAGATCGCCAATTACGAGAAGGCGATTCAATCCGCGTTCAAGGATGTCGCCGATGGTCTCGCCGCGCGCGGCACCTACGATCAGCAGATCGCCGCGCTCGTGCGCGATACGGCCGCGCAGCAACGCCGGCTGGAGTTGTCGACGCTGCGATACAAGCAGGGCGTCGACAGCTATCTCGGCGTGCTGACCGCGCAGCAGGATCTGTATTCGGCGCAGCAGACGCTGATTGCCGCGCGCACGCAGCGGTTGGCGAATCTCGTGACGTTGTATCAGGCGCTGGGAGGCGGGTGGATCGAGCGGACGGGCGATGCGCCGCGGGCGGCGGATGCGGGCTGACGCGCGGCCCTCGCTTCGATAAACAAAAAACGCCGCGGCTCCCGCCGCGGCGCTCAACGCAAGCACAGCCCAAACTCCTCAGTGCGCGTCGCCCGCATGGGCCGCGCCTTCGAACTCATGCGCGGCTTCACGCGCATCGCGTTCGGCATCGCGTTCCTTGCGCACGCCGTTGAACACGATGTTCAACACCACCGCCGACACCGACGCCAGCAGAATCCCGCTGTGAAGGATCGGCTCGAGCGCGTGCGGCAGTTGCGTGAAGAACTTCGGCGCGACGACCGGCACCATGCCCATCCCGACGCTCACCGCGACGATGAACAGGTTGTGCTGATTCTTCGAGAAGTCCACGCGCGACAGCGTCTTGATGCCGTTCGCCGCGACCATGCCGAACATCACGATGCCCGCGCCGCCGAGCACGAACGGCGGCACCGACGCCACCACCTGCGCCATTTTCGGAAAGAGGCCGAGCACGACGAGAATCACGCCGCCTGTCGCGCAGACGAAGCGGCTCTTCACGCCCGTCACGCCGATCAAACCGACGTTCTGCGAAAACGACGTATGCGGGAACGAGTTGAAGATGCCGCCGATCAGCGTGCCGAGACCGTCGACACGCAAGCCGCGCACGAGCGCCTTCTGGTCGACCGGACGCTCGACGAGATCGCCGACCGCGAGGAACATGCCCGTTGATTCGATGAACGTCACGAACATGACGATGACCATCGTCGCGACGGAGAGCGCATCGAAATGCGGCATGCCGAAGTGGAACGGCAGCACGATGCCGACCCACGGCGCGTGCGCGACGCCGTCCATGTCGACGCGGCCGAGCATCGCGGCGATCACGAAGCCGACGACGATCCCGAGCAGCACCGAAATATTCGCGATGAAACCTCGCGCGAACTTGTTGATGAGCAGAATCAGCGACAACACGACGAGCGACAGCAGCAGGAAGACCGGATTGCCGTAGTCGGGATTGCCGATGCCGCCCGCCGCCCAGTTGATGCCCACGCCCATCAGCGAGAGGCCGATCACCGCGATCACCGTGCCGACCACGACCGGCGGGAAGAAGCGCAGGAGCTTGCCGATCATCGGCGCGAGGACGATGCCGATGACGCCCGCCGCGATGGTCGCGCCGAACACGTCGAGAATGCCGAGCGAAGGATTCGTGCCGATCGCGACCATCGGGCCGACGGCGGCGAAGGTGCAGCCCATGATGACGGGCAGGCGAATGCCGAAGATCCACAGGCCGAGCGTCTGGATCAGCGTGGCGACGCCGCACGAGAACAGATCCGCGCTGATGAGAAACGCGACCTGATCTTTCGGCAGGCCCATCGCGGCGCCGAGGATCAGCGGCACCGCCACCGCGCCCGCGTACATCACCAGAACGTGCTGGATGCCGAGCGTCAGCAGTTGACCGGCGGGGAGCCGTTCGTCGCACGGATGCACCGACGGGTTCACCGAACTTGAAGCCATGTCTCTCTCCTATGTCTACTTCCATTTGAATGGCCTCCAAGTTAAGTGCATCGGCAACCATGAACAAGACCACGCGGCGCTATACGTCGCGTTCGCGTGCCGATATGGGTCTCGCGCGCCGCGAGCGGCGCAAACGTGCGAACGGCCCTGTCACAAGGGGTTTGACGCAAATCAAGGGAAATTCGTCGCCTGACGGAAGGCCGCGATCTTCGGACGGTCGTTATGATGTGCATCACGCCCCGCGTATAGTCCATTTTTCACGTTCATCGCGCGATGGCGGGGTTAACCCCCGTTTTACGCGTTTTCCCTAACGCCTTTTCAGACTCGGAATCCCATGCGTTTTTTAGGCATCGATCTCGGCACGGGCTCCCTCAAGCTCGCGATCGTCGATGAAGCCGGACGCGACATCGCGTCGTCGAGTGCGGCGTACGCGGTGACGAGCGCGCAGCCCGGCTGGGCCGAAACCAGCGTCGATGCGTGGTATGGCGCGCTCGTCGACGCAGCATCGCGTTTGCCCGCCAACGAGCGTCAAGCGGTGCGCGGCATCGGCTTTTCGGGGCAGATGCACGGCGTCGTTTTGACCGACGCGCATGGCCACGCGCTTCGCCCCGCGATGCTGTGGCCCGACACCCGTGCCCGCGATCTGCTCGACGCGTGGCGCGAGCCGCAGCCGAATCCGGTCGCGCCCGGCATGGCGGGGCCGTTGCTGCGCTGGCTCGCATCGAACGAACCGCGGATCGCGGCGCAAACGCGCTGGGCCTTGCAGCCGAAAGACTGGCTGCGCGCGAAGCTCGGCGGTGCGTTCGTCACCGATGCATCCGATGCGTGCGCGACCGCGCTCGCCGCGCCATCGGGCGAATGGGACGAGGCGCTGATCGGCCGGCTCGGCTTGCCGCGCGCGTGGTTCGCGCCGCTCGCGGCATCGCATGAAGTCGCCGGCGCGTTGTCTGCGGCGTCGGCGTCCGCGCTCGGTCTCGAAGCGGGCATTCCGATGGCCGTCGGCGCCGGCGATACGCCGTGCGCTGCGCTCGGCAGCGGCCTTTGCGCCGATGGCGACGCGCTCCTCACCACCGGCACCGGCGGGCAGATCGTCGTCATGTGCGCCGACGCGCCCGCGCCCGTGCACGGCCTGCACACGTATCGCGCGGCCAACGGCGCGTGGTATCGCATGGCGGCGATGCAGAACGTCGGCGTCGCGCTGGAAGCGGTGCGCGGCTGGCTCGGTTACGCATCGTGGCCCGACGCCTACGACGACGCCTTCGCCGCGTCCGCGAGTGCATCGGCGAGCTTTCTGCCGTATCTGAGCGGCGAACGCTCACCATGGATGAACCCGAACGCGCGCGGCGGCTGGCTCGGACTCGGCCTCGAGGACACGCGCGGCACGATGATGCGCGCCGCGTTCGAGGGCGTGGCATTCGCATTGCGTGCGGGACTCGACGCGATTCGCGCCAACGGCACGCCGCTCGATGCGATGCTGCTCGCGGGGGGCGGCTCGGTCGATCCGCGCTGGCGGCAGTTGCTCGCCGATGCATTGCGCGTCGAGCTGCGCGCCGTCGATTGCCCGAACGCGGCGACGCGAGGCGCGGCGCTGCTCGGCGGCATCGCGGCGGGGCAGTGGCGCATCGGCGATATCGCTTCGCTCGCACCGAAGGCGACGCTCGCCGCGACGCCGCGTCCGAATCCGTCGCTCGACCAGCGGCTCGCCCGTTTCATCGATCTGTACCGGCGCACCGAAGACTGGTTCGCGATCGGGCGCGAGTCCGCTTAAACTTGCGTACCTTGGATCCCGACGCCATGCGCGCCGGGGAGTATGAAGCGACGCTTCATATGAGCGGTAACTGAAGCTCGCTTCGTCACGACAACATCGAACTCAGCCATGCCCGCACCGTCACCGTCACATCCCGATTTCCGCTCGCGCGCGTTCCTGCTCGATCACGCGCTGCGCACGATGACCTTCTATCATCCGCACTGCATGGACCCGGCGGGCGGCTTCTACCACTTCTACAAGAACGACGGCACGATCTACGACCGCACGTCGCGTCATCTCGTGTCGAGCACCCGCTTCGTCTTCAACTATGCGATGGCCTACAAGCACTTCGGCCTCGACGAATATCGCGGCGGCGTGGCGCATGGCATCGAATATCTGCGCGCGGTTCATCGCAATCCGCAGACGGGCGGCTATGCGTGGACGTTGAACGGCCGCGACGTCACGGATGCAACGAATCATTGCTATGGCCTCGCGTTCGTCGTGCTCGCGTATGCGAAGGCGGTCGAAGCCGGATTCGACGAAGCGCGCGCGTATCTCGACGAAACCTGGCATCTGATGGAGACGCACTTCTGGGACGCGCAGCACGGCCTTTACAAGGACGAGGCGAGCGCGGACTGGCAAGTGTCCGACTATCGCGGGCAGAACGCGAACATGCATACGTGCGAAGCGCTGCTCGCCGCGTTCGAAGCGACCGGAGAAGCGCGCTATCTCGATCGCGCGGCGCTGCTCGCGGACAACATGGTGAATCGGCAGGCCGCGCTCGCGGGCGGGCTCGTGTGGGAACACTACAAGCCGGACTGGTCGATCGACTGGGACTACAACAAGGGCGATCGCAGCAATATTTTCAGGCCGTGGGGCTTTCAGCCTGGGCATCAGACGGAATGGGCGAAGTTGCTGCTGATCCTGGATCGTCATCGGCCGGAGGCGTGGCACGTCACGCGTGCGCGCGAGCTGTTCGATCGCGCGCTGCAATTGTCGTGGGATCACGAGCACGGCGGCATGGTCTATGGCTTCGACACCGAAGGCAAGTTCTACGACGAAGACAAGTATTTCTGGGTTCAGGCGGAATCGTTCGCGGCGGCCGCGCTGCTCGCGGATCGCGCGCAACGCGATGGCGACGCGGCGCTTGCCGCGCGTTACTGGAACGATTACGACCGCCTGTGGACTTATAGCTGGGAGCATTTCGTCGATCACAAGTGGGGTGCGTGGTATCGCATTCTCACGCGCGACAATCGCCAGTACAGCGACGAGAAAAGCCCGGCGGGCAAGACGGACTATCACACGATGGGCGCATGCTACGAAGTCCTGAATATCGTGCGCTGAAACAATCACAACCTTGGGAGTCAGACGATGAAAACGAAAGCAGCAATCGCATGGGAAGCCGGCAAGCCGTTGACGATCGAAGAAGTCGATCTCGAAGGTCCGCGCGCGGGTGAAGTGCTGATCGAGGTGAAGGCGACGGGCATCTGCCACACCGATTACTACACGCTCTCCGGCGCGGATCCGGAAGGCATTTTCCCCGCGATTCTCGGGCATGAAGGCGCGGGCGTCGTCGTCGATGTCGGGCCGGGCGTCGGCACGTTGCGAAAAGGCGATCACGTCATTCCGCTCTACACACCGGAATGCCGCGAGTGCAAGTTCTGTCTGTCGCGCAAGACCAATCTCTGCCAGAAGATTCGCGCGACGCAAGGCAAAGGCCTCATGCCCGATGCGACTTCGCGCTTCTCGCTCGATGGCAAACCGCTGTTCCATTACATGGGGACGTCGACGTTTTCGAATTACATCGTCGTGCCGGAGATCGCGGTGGCGAAAGTGCGCGAGGACGCGCCGTTCGACAAGATCTGCTATATCGGTTGCGGCGTGACGACGGGCGTCGGCGCGGTCGTGTATTCGGCGAAGGTGGAAGCGGGCGCGAATGTCGTCGTATTCGGGCTGGGCGGCATCGGCCTGAACGTGATTCAGGGCGCGAAGATGGTCGGCGCGGACAAGATCATCGGCGTCGATATCAATCCGGGCCGCGTCGAGCTCGCGAAGAAGTTCGGCATGACGCACTTCATCAACCCGAAGGAAGTGGAGAACGTCGTCGATCACATCGTGCAATTGACCGATGGCGGCGCGGATTATTCGTTCGAATGCGTCGGCAATACCACGCTCATGCGTCAGGCGCTCGAATGCACGCACAAGGGCTGGGGCCAGTCGTTCATCATCGGCGTGGCGGCGGCGGGGCAAGAAATCAGCACGCGTCCGTTCCAGCTCGTCACGGGCCGCGAATGGAAGGGCTCGGCGTTCGGCGGCGCGCGCGGCCGCACGGATGTGCCGAAGATCGTCGACTGGTACATGGAAGGCAAGATCAACATCGACGATCTGATCACGCATCATCTGAAGCTGGAGCAGATCAACGACGGCTTCGACCTGATGAAGAAGGGCGAGTCGATTCGTTCCGTCGTCATCTATTGAGCTACTGAGCGAGGAAAACGCGATGCTGGAACTCGTGGAAGAACATCGTTGTTTCGATGGCGTGCAGCGCATCTATCGGCATGAATCGCAGACTATCGGCCTGCCGATGCGCTTTTCCGTCTTTTTGCCTGCTGCCGCGTCTTCTTCGAAGGTGCCGGCGTTGTTTTATCTCGCCGGCCTGACTTGCACCGAAGAGACGTTCCCGATCAAGGCGGGCGCGCAACGTTACGCGGCGGAGCACGGCATCGCGCTGATTGCGCCGGATACTTCGCCGCGTGGCGCGGATATTCCGGGCGAGAAGGATTCGTGGGATTTCGGCGTCGGCGCGGGGTTTTATGTCGATGCGACGCGCGAGCCTTGGGCGCGGCGTTATCGCATGTACTCGTATGTGACGCAGGAGTTGCGCGAGACAGTTCTCGCGGAGTTGCAGGTGCGAGAGGATCGTATCGGCATCTTCGGGCATTCGATGGGCGGGCACGGGGCGCTCGTGCTCGCGTTGCGCAATCCGGATCTTTATCGGAGTGTGTCGGCGTTTGCGCCTATTGCGGCGCCGTCGCAGTGTCCGTGGGGCGTGAAAGCGTTTTCTGGCTATCTCGGCGATGATCGTTCGGCGTGGGCGCAGTACGATGCGAGCGAGTTGATTCTCGGCGATGCGGCTGCCCGGTTCGAAGGCGGGATTCTCATCGATCAGGGACTGGCGGATCAGTTTCTCGCCGAGCAGTTGCACCCTGATGTCTTGGAGCGCAATGCGCGTGATGCCGGACACAGTTTGATCGTGCGGCGGCATGAAGGCTATGACCACGGGTATTTCTTTATTTCTACCTTCGTCGGGGAGCATGTCGCGCATCATGCGCGGGTTTTGTGTCGGTGAGGTTTGGTCTTCTTGTTGTTGCCGGATCCCGTGATCGTGTCGGTCTATTGGCGTTGCCCCTGTGCGGGGCGGCATTGCTGACAGACCGACGCGATCACGGGCTCCAGCGAAGAAATCAATTCCCCCGCTTTCCCAACAAGCTCGCCCCATAAACAACCGCAGCCAGCATAGTGATCCAGAAACTAGTAGGCCAATCGGTATAGAAGGCGAGCGTAAGCCCAGCCCAAGCCTGTGCGAGTGCAAACAGCGCCGCAAGCACGAGCCCTGACGACAATCGCGTCGTGACGTTCTGCGCCGCCGCCGCGGGCCCGACCATCAACGCAAAAACGAGCAGCACCCCGACGATCTGCGTGCAAGCCGCGACTGCCAGCGCGGTGATCGCGAGAAACATCACGGAGACGAGCCGCAACGACACGCCCTTGGCCTCCGCGAGCTCCGGCTGCAAGGACGCAAACAACAAAGGCCGCATGATGACCGCAAGCGCACCGAGGCTGACGACAGCGAGCCCGGCAAGCACGACCAGCGTGTCATGACTCACGCCAAGCACGTTGCCGAACAGAAGCGCAGTAGCCTGAGTCGCATACGCGGTGAAGAAGTGCAGAAACAGCAACCCGAACCCGAGCGAGAGAGAAAGAATCACACCGATGGCCACATCGCGGCCCGAGAGCCGCTCGCCGAGCGCACCCATCCCGACGCCCGCCGCGAGCGTGAATCCGACCATCCCCCAGAGCGGCGGCATGCCGAGCAGCACCGCGCCCGTCGCGCCGGTAAAGCCGACGTGCGATAGCGCGTGACCCGCGAAGGTCTGTCCGCGCAGCACGAGAAAATACCCGACGATCCCCGACAGCACCGCGACGATCCCCGACGCCGCGAATGCATTCACCATGAAGTCGTATTCGAACATTGCGCTTTCTATTTGACGTGACTGTGGCTGTGGCCGTGATCGTGCTCATGGCCGTGATCGTGTTCATGCTCGTGCTCTCCGCCTTCCTCGTGCGCGTGATCGAGCTTGTCGATTTCGACATCGCCCGACATCACGAAGATGCGGCCGTTCACGCGCATCACGTCGATGGGCGAGCCGTACAGACGCGAGAGCACCGGCTTCGAAATGACTTCATCGACAGTTCCGAGCGCCGCGCGCCCGCTGCCGAGATAAAGCACGCGGTCGAGCGAATTGAGCAGCGGATTGAGTTCGTGCGCCGAGAACAGCACGGTGATGTTCAACTCGCGCTGCACCCGCCGCACGAGTTCGACGACCCCCGTCTGATGCCGCGGATCGAGGCTGATCAGCGGCTCGTCGAGCAGCAACAGACGCGGATTGCCGAGCAGACACTGCGCGAGCAAAAGACGCTGGCGCTCGCCGCCCGACAACTCCGACAACGGACGCGAAGCAAGCTGATGCGCGCCGACGAGCTCCAGCACGCGCTCGACATCCGCACGGATGCGGGCATTGCGATGCGGCAGTCCCCAGTGATGACCGTCCGCGGCCATCGCGACGAAATCGCGGCCGAGCACGCGCCGGTTCGCGAGACCCGTGCGTATCTGCGGCATATAGCCGATCGACGGATTGCCGCGCACGACCGCTTCGCCATTCACGCGAATCGTCCCGCTCTTCACAGGCACGAGTCCGAGCAGGGCGCGCATCAGCGTGGTCTTGCCCGCGCCGTTCGGCCCGAGCACGCCGATGAACTCGCCGTTCTTCACCGTGAAACTCGCGTCGTTGAGAATCTCGCGCCCGCCGAGCGCGAGCGTCACGCGATCGACTTCGAGCGCGGGCTGCATCGTCGCATTCATCGCTGCCATCCTTGCAAGGCGCCCGCTAGCGAGTCGAGCTGCGACTGCATCCATTGCTGATACGTCTTCTTCGCGGGCAAGGTCTCCGTCACGCTGATGCTCGGCACATGCGCGTCCTTCGCGATGTCGAGCAGACGCTTCGTCAGCGCGCCCGTCGCCTGGCTGTTGTAGATGAGCACATGCACGCGACGCTCGCGCAGATCCTTCTCGAACGCGGCGATGTCGGCGGGACTCGGCTCGGTCTCGTTCATCGACGCGAGCTGGAAGCGCTGGTTGCGCATCTCGAAGCCGATCGCATCGGCCATGTAGCCGAACACCGGCTCGGTCGCCGTCACGGGCACGCCCTTGTAATGCGACTTCATCTGCGCGACGGTCGCGTCGATCGGTTTCATCGAATCGAGGAACGCTGCGAGGCGCGCGTCGTAATCGCTCTTGTGCGACGGGTCCGCGCTCACGAGATACGCGCTCACCGCCTTCGCGACGACGGGCATCGTCGCCGGGTCGTACCAGAGGTGCGGATTGTCGCCGCCCTTCTTGCCGACGAGCTTCGCCGCGACGATCGCCGTGCGCTTGCCATTGCTCTTCGATGCCGCGAGCAACTTGTCCATCCACGGATCGTAATCCGCGCCGTTATAGACGACGAGCGCCGCGTGCTGCAACGCGCGCGCGGTCTTGGGACTGGCTTCGAAGAGATGCGGGTCTTCGTCCGGATTGTTGAGGATGCTCGTCACCTGCACGTGATCGCCGCCGAGCTGGCGAATGACGTCGCCGTAAAAGTTCTCCGCCGCGACGACCGGCACGCGCGCGGTCTGTGCCGATGCCGCGCTGCAAAAGCCGAGCGCGAGGGCGAAGCAGGTCAGGACGTGCGCGAGTTTCATCGATTTCCTTGCAAGTGAGATGTTCTTGAGACGCGGCGATTCAGGCATCGCGATGTTTTCGCTGGCAATCGGCGCACAGCCCGCTCAACTCCACGACCTGGTGATGCACCTGAAAGCCGTGCGCGGGCGGGCTCGCCGACAGCGACGATGCGAGTTCGCGGCCCTGAATTTCGAGCGTCGCGCCGCATTCGTCGCAGATGAGGAACTGGCTCTCGTGAGGCTTGCCGGCATCGCAACACGCGATGAACGCGTTCTTCGACTCGATGCGATGCACGAAGCCGTTATCGACGAGAAACTCCAGCGCGCGATACACCGTGGTCGGCGGCACGCGCGCGCCGCGTTGCGGCTCCATCGCGTCGATGAGGTCATAGGCGCCGATCGGCTTGTGCGCCTTCAGCACGAGTTCGTAGACCTGACGGCGCAGCGGCGTCAGCGCGACGCCGCGCTCGATAGCGAGCGCCTCGGCGCGCGCCAGCATGTTTTCGACGGATGCGGTCATGTGATATCGGCCACGCAGAGGTGGCTGCAAAAGGTTGAAGCGCGAGCGAGGGCCGCTCGTCGGACTTTGGGCGATGATATAACGTATCACGTTCCGTTGCACATTCGCGCACGCTTTATTTTCGGCGGCCGCGGTACGCCTTTTGCTCTCGCGCGCTTGCCGGACGGGGTTTTCCCGAGGTTTTGCGATGTTTGCGCGTCGCAGCATCGAAAGCTGTGTTGACACCTTGACACGATCACGCGCAGCGCCGATCATTCGATCAAACAGAGAGCAATTGTTCATTCGCGGAGCGTTCGCTCGCCGCGAGGGACAAAAAACTATCGGAGACATCGGTGAGATTGAGAGACAAGGTCGCGATCATCACGGGCGCCGCGAGCGGCATCGGCGAAGCAGTTGCGCGGCGCTATCTGGAAGAAGGCGCGAACGTCGTCGTCGTGGATGTGAAGAACGAAGACGACATGGCCCAGCGCTTCGCGGACGTGGCCGACCGCGTGCTCGCGCTGAAGGCCGACGTCACGCAGCGCGACGACATCGCACGCATCGTGACGCGCACCGTCGAACGTTTCGGCGGCATCGACATTCTCTTCAACAACGCGGCGCTTTTCGACATGCGCCCGATCCTCGACGAATCCTGGGACGTCTATGACCGCCTCTTCGCGGTCAACGTCAAAGGGATGTTCTTTCTGATGCAGGCGGTCGCGCAGCGCATGGTCGAGCAGGGGCGCGGCGGCAAGATCATCAATATGTCATCGCAGGCCGGGCGGCGCGGCGAAGCGCTCGTGTCGCATTACTGCGCGACCAAGGCGGCGGTCATCAGCTATACGCAATCGGCGGCGCTCGCGCTCGCGAAAGAGCGCATCAACGTGAACGGCATCGCGCCGGGCGTCGTCGACACACCGATGTGGAAGGAAGTCGACGCGCTCTTCGCGCGTTACGAGAATCGTCCGCTCGGCGAGAAGAAACGGCTCGTCGGCGAAGAAGTGCCGCTTGGACGCATGGGCGTGCCCGACGATCTGACGGGCGCGGCGCTCTTTCTGGCGTCATCGGATTCGGATTACATCACCGCGCAGACGCTCAATGTCGACGGCGGCAACTGGATGAGCTGACGCGCCGCACGCGCGCCACGCAGCTTGAAGCGCGGGAAGCACCGTCTATAGTGAAACGGCGTCGAGTCGATGGCGCCAAGTCGGCGAAGGCAAGGGCGGCAACAAGGATAACCCCGGCAACCACGCGATCCACGATCGCGCACCCTCAAAAGCAGGCAGCGGCATCCACGGCGCTTGCGTCATGCAGCGAGACCATCACGGCGCCCGTGCCAACAAAAAGGAGACGAACTCAAATGAAACGCACTCAACGCATCGTTCGAGCACAACCGCGCGCGCGTCGCGCTCCGTTCGCGACCGCGGCGCTGTCCGCCGCGCTTGCAGCGGCCGCGCTCGTGCCGCTGTCGGGGCATGCCGCGACGACCATCACCATCGCGACGCTGAACAATCCGGACATGATCGAGCTGAAGAAGCTCGCGCCGGCGTTCGAAAAGGCCAATCCGGACATCCAGCTGAAATGGGTGATTCTCGAAGAGAACGTGCTGCGCCAGCGCGCCACGACCGACATCACGACCAACAGCGGCCAGTTCGACGTCATCACCATCGGCACGTACGAAGCACCGCAGTGGGGCAAGCGCGGCTGGCTCTCGCCGATGACCGGCCTGCCCGCCAACTACGATCTCGACGATGTCGTGAAGACCGCGCGTGACGGCCTCTCGTCGGGCGGCGTGCTGTATGCGCTGCCGTTCTACGTCGAAAGTTCGATGACGTACTACCGCAAGGATCTGTTCCAGGCCGCGGGACTGAAGATGCCCGATCAGCCGACCTACGACCAGATCAAGCAGTTCGCCGACAAGCTCACCGACAAGTCCAAAGGCCAGTACGGCATCTGCCTGCGCGGCAAGGCGGGCTGGGGCGAGAACATGGCGTACGTGTCGACGGTCGTGAACACGTTCGGCGGCGAGTGGTTCAACGAGAAGTGGCAGGCGCAGCTCGACACGCCCGAATGGAAGAAGGCAGTCGGCTTCTACGCCGATCTGCTGAAGAACGACGGCCCGCCGGGAGCGAGCTCGAACGGCTTCAACGAGAACCTCACGCTGATGTCGTCCGGCAAGTGCGCGATGTGGATCGATGCGACGGTCGCGGCAGGCATGCTCTACAACAAGTCGCAATCGCAGGTGTCGGACAAGATCGGCTTCGCGGCCGCGCCCGTCGCCGTCACGCCGAAGGGCTCGCACTGGCTGTGGTCGTGGTCGCTCGCGATCCCGAAGACGTCGAAGCAGCAGGAAGCCGCGAAGAAGTTCGCCGCGTGGGCGACGTCGAAGGAATACATCGAGATGGTCGGCAAGGACGAAGGCTGGGCATCGGTGCCGCCGGGCACGCGCAAGTCGACCTACGCGCGCCCCGAGTACAAGCAGGCCGCGCCCTTCGGCGACTTCGTGCTGAAGGCGATCGAAACCGCCGATCCGAACGATGCGACGCTGCACAAGGTGCCGTATAGCGGCATCCAGTTCGTCGGCATTCCGGAGTTCCAGTCGTTCGGCACGGTGGTCGGCCAGTCGATCGCGGGCGTCGTCGCCGGACAGACGAGCGTCGATCAGGCGTTGAAGGCCGCGAATGCCGCGGCGGATCGCGCCGTGAAGCAAGCGGGCTATCAGAAGTAATTCCTGTGGTAACGGGCCGCGTCGCCTGATGCGGCCCGGGAAGCATCATCGAGAGGTGACACGATGAGTCAACTGAATCCCCCCATCACCGATCATCATCTGGAGGAGTCCGCCGCCGAACGCGACAAGCGCCGCGCGAAGTCGGTGCGATGGCTGATCTCGCCGTCGACCGGACTGCTCTTCCTGTGGATGGCCATTCCGCTCGCGATGACGATCTGGTTCTCGTTTTCGCGCTACAACCTGCTGAATCCCGATGTCAAAGGTTTCGCGGGCTTCGATAACTTCGAGTTTCTCGTCACCGATCCCGCGTTCGGGCCGTCCATCGGACATACGCTGACGCTGATCGTGTCGGTGCTCGTCATCACGGTCGTAGGCGGCGTGCTGCTCGCCGTCCTGTTCGATCGCAAGTTCTTCGGACAGGGCATCGCGCGTCTGCTCGTGATCGCGCCGTTCTTCGTGATGCCGACGGTCTCCGCGCTCATCTGGAAGAACATGATCCTGCATCCGGTGTACGGCCTGATCGCGAGCCTGATGCGCTCGATGGGCATGCAGCCGATCGACTGGTTCGCCGACTATCCGCTTTTCGCGGTCATCGTGATCGTCGCGTGGCAGTGGCTGCCGTTCGCCTTCCTGATTCTCTTCACGGCGATCCAGTCGCTCGATCAGGAGCAGAAGGAAGCGGCGCGCATCGACGGCGCGGGTCCGTTCGCGATGTTCTTCTTCATCACGCTGCCGCATTTGAAGCGCGCGGTGGCCGTGGTCGTGATGATGGAAACCATCTTCCTGCTGTCGATTTTCGCGGAAATCTATACGACGACGGGCGGCGGTCCCGGCACCGCGACGACGAATCTGTCGTACCTGATCTACGCGCTCGGCCTGCAGCAGTTCGACGTCGGCCTTGCATCGGCGGGCGGCATTCTCGCGGTGATTCTCGCCAATATCGTCGCGTTCTTCCTCGTGAGAATGCTCGCGAAGAACCTCAAAGGGGAGTACGAGTCATGAGCACGCAATCGGTCAATGTTCCGCCGCGGACTTCCGCGCTCGGCCATGCGAAGAACATCGTGCCTGGCATCGTCGCGTGGATCGTGTCGATCCTGCTGTTCTTCCCGATCTTCTGGATGACGATCACCGCGTTCAAGACCGAGCAGCAGGCGTACTCGTCGTCGCTGTTCTTCACGCCGACGCTGGAGAGCTTCCGCGAAGTGTTCGCGCGCAGCAATTACTTCGGTTTCGCGTGGAATTCGGTGCTGATCTCGGTCGGCGTCACGGTGCTCTGCCTGATCCTCGCCGTGCCGTGCGCCTACGCGATGGCCTTCTTTCCGACCAAGAAGACGCAGTCGGTGCTGCTGTGGATGCTGTCGACGAAGATGATGCCGTCGGTCGGCGTGCTCGTGCCGATCTATCTGCTGTGGAAGAACACGGGCCTGCTCGATACCGTGTCCGGCCTCGTGATCGTGTACACGCTCATCAATCTGCCGATCGCCGTATGGATGGCCTACACGTACTTCAACGAAGTGCCGAAGGACATTCTGGAAGCGGGCCGCATCGACGGCGCGACGACGTGGCAGGAAATCGTCTATCTGCTGATGCCGATGGCGTTGCCCGGTCTCGCATCGACGGGGCTCTTGCTCATCATCCTGTCGTGGAACGAGGCGTTCTGGAGCATCAACCTGTCGAGCTCGAACGCGGCGCCGCTGACGGTGTTCATCGCGTCGTATTCGAGTCCGGAAGGCTTGTTCTGGGCCAAGCTCTCGGCGGCTTCGTTGCTCGCGGTCGCGCCGATTCTGATCGTCGGCTGGGTCTCGCAGAAGCAACTGGTGCGCGGCCTTACGTTTGGCGCAGTGAAGTGAGGACGCACTCGTGAATCTCACTCCATCCCGAGACGCCAATCTCGAAGATCGCCTGCTGATCTGCGATTGCGACGGCGTGCTGATCGACAGCGAAACGGTGGCGGCGCGCGTGCTCGTCGCCGAGTTGCAGGCGCTGTGGCCGGGCGTCGATGTCGAGCCGGTCGTGATGCCGCTGCTCGGCCTGCGCATCGAGGCCGTGCTCGCCAGCGCCGCCGATACGGTGAACCGGACGCTGACGCACGATCAGGTCGTCGCCATCCGGCGGGCCGTCGAAGCCGCGGCGATGCAGGCGCCGACCGTGCCGGGCATCGCCGAGGCGCTCGCGGCCGTGCCCTTCACGAAGGCGTGCGCGAGCAACAGCTTCTCGACGTATGTCGATGCCGTGCTGCAGCGCACGGGTCTGCTGCGCTTTTTCGGCGAGCGGCGTTTCTGCTCGGACATGGTCGCGAATCCGAAGCCCGCGCCGGACGTGTATCTCGCGGCGGCGCGCGCGATGCGCATCGATCCGCTGCGCTGCCTCGTCGTCGAAGACAGCGTGACCGGCGTGACGGCGGCGCGCGCGGCGGGCATGGCGGTGCTCGGCTTCATCGGCGGCGGACACGCGACCGAAGGGCAGATCGGCGCGCTCGAAAAAGCGGGCGCGCAGGCGGTATTCGACGACATGACGCGACTGCCTGCGCTCGTCGAGCAATGGCTGCAGAACGCGACGTTCGAACTCAGATAGCGATGGCGTTTCATCGCATCGCCAATGAAGACTGGAGACACACACCATGGCTAGCCTGACACTGCGCAACATCAGCAAGCGTTATGAAGAAACCGAGGTGATGCGCAACATCAACCTCGATATCAACGACGGCGAGTTCGTCGTGTTCGTGGGCCCGTCGGGCTGCGGCAAGTCGACGTTGATGCGGATGATCGCCGGCCTCGAAGACATCAGCGGCGGCGACCTGATGATCGACAATGCGCGCGTGAATGAGCTCGCGCCCGCGAAGCGCGGCATCGCGATGGTGTTCCAGTCGTACGCGCTTTATCCGCACATGACGCTGTACGACAACATGGCGTTCGGCCTCAAGCTCGCGGGCGAGAAGAAGCCCGCGATCGACGCCGCCGTGAAGAACGCCGCGAAGATTCTGCACATCGATCATCTGCTCGATCGGAAGCCCAAGCAGCTTTCGGGCGGCCAGCGTCAGCGCGTCGCGATCGGGCGCGCGATCACGCGCAAGCCGAAGGTGTTCCTCTTCGACGAGCCGCTCTCGAACCTCGACGCCGCGCTGCGCGTGAAGATGCGCCTGGAATTCGCGCGCCTGCACGACGATCTCAAGACGACGATGATCTACGTGACGCACGATCAGGTCGAAGCGATGACGCTCGCGGACAAGATCGTGGTGCTGTCGGCGGGGAACATCGAGCAGGTCGGCACGCCGAACACGCTTTATCACGCGCCGGCGAACCGGTTCGTGGCGGGCTTCATCGGCTCGCCGAAGATGAACTTTTTGTCGGGCACCGTCGCCGCGGTGCAGAACGACGGCGTCCTCGTGAAGTACGCGACGGGCGAGACGCAACTCGTCGGCGTGCTGCCGGGCAATGCGAAGCCGGGCGATGCGGTGACGGTCGGCGTTCGTCCGGAGCATCTGCAGCCGAATTCGCCGGAAGCGGGCGATTACGGTCTCTCCGCGACGGCGATGACCGTCGAGACGCTCGGCGATGCGGCGTATCTGTACGCGGAAACCGAAGTCGCGCCGGATGGATTGATCTCGCGCATTCCGCCGCTGGAGAAGCACGCGCGTGGCGAGAAGCTGAAGCTCGGCGCGTCGCCTGAGCATTGTCATCTGTTCAACGCGGAAGGGCAGGCGTTTACGCGCAAGGTGGTCGATTCGTGGCTGCGGGAGCACGCGACGGCCGCTTGAGCGTTCCTCGGGTGTTGCGGGCGCGGTTCGTCGGGACCGCGCTTTTTCGTTTTATGCCGCGTTATTCGACCTGACACCTTTCCAAAGGGCTTCGGTGCAAAGCGCAATGTGCTCCGGTCTGCGCGGATAGACTTGCTCGCGGGCCTTTACGACTTCGTCGAGCATTCCCAGCAACCGGCCTTCGAGCTCGACCCGGCTTGCGCCCCAAGTCATATCGATATCGGAGATGGCAACGCCTACGGATCGGTGCAGCTTGATCAGGGCATCGACGATATCGAGATTCGGGTCGTAGCGGATAGCGTGTTTCTGAATGAACGCGCGCCGGAACATGGTGCTCGGATTGGCTAGATAAGCCGCTCCGAGAAGAAAGCGGCCTTTGATGGTCGCATCGTCGAGCGGAAAGTCGGTTATGGATTCTTCGTCGCCAAAGAGCCTGATCTGAGCACCGACCACGGTCACATCCGGATTCGCATCGAGAAAATCTGCCTGTTTTCGGAGACGCCCCGGTTCGGCCAGATCGTCGTGATCGATACGCGCGATGTATTCGCCCCGGCACAGATCGAAACCGCGATTGGCGTTGGCAGGGCGGCCCTGATTGTGCTCGAGCGGGAAGATGCGGATGCGCTCGTCGTTCAGGCTTCGAACGAGTGAGAGCGTGTCGTCGGTGCTGGCGTCGTCGAGAACGAGGATTTCGAAGTCGGCGTCCTGGTTGAGCAACGATTTCAACGTTTCGACGATATGCGATTGGGTGTTATAGGTGGAACGACGATTGATAGTTTGGCATTACTAATAGTGAAGGAATAAAGTCGGCGCGTAGCTTACGTCCCAATGTCGCTCAAAAGGAACCAGCGCATCGATTAATCATTTGAGTTGCCTGCAAATCGATGATCCGCGTCAAAACCTTGTTTCTCTCGGCTTCCTCCTAATCAAATCACGGCGGCGTGCCGCTAGCATGTCGTGCACATTTATGCACCTGACGCGACAAGGAGAAGCAGTGCGTTTCGACGGCTATTTCATCAATCTGGATCGGAGTCAGGATCGGCGCAAGTCGATGGAGACGCAACTGGCGAGCATCGGCTATCAGGATCGAATCGTGCGTTTCCCCGCGGTTGACGGCATCGCCCAAGGACCGTTCGACAACGCGGGCAAGAACTGCGTCTGGGCATGTCGGCAATCGCACGAACGGGTGATCCTCAACTCCTCCGCCGACACCGCCACCGTCGTGCTGGAAGACGACGTGGAACTGAGCCCGCTCTTTCCGACGCTCATCAACGATCACATACTCGCGGCGCACATCGGCAACAATCCCGACCTCGACCTGATGTTCCTCGATTGCGCACCCGTATTCGACCGCGTGTCCCTTCTGCTGCTGGAGGCGGAGAAGCGCATGAACGGCCGCGCGAATCCGCAATTGCTCGGCGATGGCCGTCACTATTTCGACAATGTCAGTTTGTTCGACGCGAGGGCAACCTACGCGTTTTGTGCGGCGGCGTACGTTGTCACGCCGAAGGGAAAGCAGAAACTTCGTACGCTGTATTCAGCGTCGGAAGACCAGGCCGTGCCGGTCGACATGCTTTTCAGGCACTGGCTGCACTTCGACGGGCTTTCCGGCCAACTGGTCGTTCCGTTCCTCGCAACGCCGGAATACATGAGCGCATCGACGATTTCGTACGATGCACTCGACGCGCCCGTCATCGATCAGACAGTCGGCCTGGCAATCGGCGCCATCCGCAGGCTGCTCTTCGCCGGCGATGCCAATCTCGACACGAACAGGATCGATGCGCTCATCGAAGCCGGCCCGCGTTCGCCCGAATACAAGCTAGGGCTGGAACTTGCCGCAGCGATGATGAGGGCGTCGTAAAACCGTACCCGTATCGGGCGATGCGCGATAATCTCGGCTTTCGACCGGCCACATCCGATGACCGGCGCCGAACCCCCATACCGCCATGCCCGTCCTGAACGAAATCTTCGTCTATCCGATCAAGTCCTGCGCGGGCATTTCACTGCGCCGCGCGACGCTCTTCGAGACCGGCCTCGAATACGACCGCCACTGGATGGTGATCGACACCGCCGGCGCCATGTTCACGCAACGCTCGCATCCGCGCATGGCGCTGGTCCGCACCGCGTTCGATGCCGATGATCTCGTCATCGACGCGCCCGGCATGCCGACCCTGCGCACGCCCTTGCGCGCCGAAGCGCTCGCCGATGCGAAGCCGATTCGCGCGACCGTCTGGCGCGACACCGTCGATGCGCTCGACGCGGGCGAACAAGCCGCGCACTGGTTCAGCACGTTCCTCGGCGTATCCGCGCGGCTCACGCGATTCGCACCGGCATCCCGCCGCGATGTCAGCGATAAATGGACCGCGCCGCAATCCACGCACACGCGTTTCGCGGATCAGTTTCCGTTGCTGGTCGTCGGTCAGGCATCGCTCGACGATCTCAACGCGCGGCTGTCGGCCAAAGGCGCGCCGGGCATCGCGGCGAATCGCTTCCGCCCGAACCTCGTGATCGGCGGACTCGATGCTTACGAAGAGGACTACGTCGGCGAAATGCGGATCGGCGATGCGCAATTGCGGCTCGTGAAGCTCTGCACGCGCTGTCCGATTCCGTCGATCGATCAGGCGACGGGCGCGCCGAACCCGGCATGGCCGCACGAACCGCTCGACACGATGAGCGCGTACCGTGGCAGCGACCAGTTCGACGGCGCGCTCACCTTCGGCAAGAACGCGATCGTTCTGGAAGGCGAGGGCGTTGCGCTGGAGATCGGACAGGAAGTGGAAGCGGAAATCGACTTCTGAGCCGTCAGGCTTCGAGCGCGGCCTTCGCGCACAGTTCATCGGTGACGAGCCCCGACAGCCACTTTCCCTTCAACGCCGCGACCAGTGCTTCGCGCTTGCGCTCGCCGCCCGCGAAGCCGATGGTCGGACGTTTGGGCGGCGAGTCGAGCGCGAGGCTCGTCGCGCGCGCGCCGGTCTTCGATTGCACGCGGCGGCCGTCTGCATCGATCGGCAGGCCGAGCCATTCGGCGACCGCGCCTGCCGACATCATTTCATCGACTTCCGCGCGCGTGATGAAGCCGTCCTCGTGCAGCGGGCAATTCACGCCCACGTTGCCGATGCCGACGAACGCCACGTCCGCCTTCTGCGCGAGTTCGCCGACGATGCGATACAGCCGGTGATTGACCCACTGCGCGCGCTCGGCGACGTTATCTGCCATGAGCGGCGCGGGCAGCATGAAGTGCTTGCCGCCGGTCTTTTCCGATAGCTGCTGCGCGACGTCGTAACGATTCGACGAGCCGTCCTGCGCGATTGCGCCGACCATCGACACGAAACGATGCTGCGGCCGGTCGATCTGCCCGATCTGCGCGACGCAGGCTTTCAGCGTGCGCCCGCTGCCGATCGACACGACGAGCGGCTTTTCTTCGAGCAGATAGCGCTCCATGACCTGCGCGCCGGCGACGGCGAGCTTGCGGTCGACCTGTTCGGGCGCATCGCCGTCGATGGGCACGACTTCGCACATCGCGAGGCCGTAGCGGTCGCTCAGCGCTTTGGCGAGCGAAAGACAATCGGCGATGCGGTGATCGACGCGCACGCGGATCAGGTTTTTTTCGACCGCGAAGGCGACGAGGCGCTGCGCCACCGGACGCGAGATCTGGAGCTTTTCGGCGATCTCGTTTTGGGTGTTGCCGGCGACGTAGTAGAGCCACGCTGCGCGCGTTGCGAGATCGAGTTTTTCAGTGGATTTGGGCACTGGGGGTTTGGTTTTCGGTTCTTGGTTTTTGATTTTCGCTTTCTGGCGAGGTGTTTGTCGTGGAATCCTGATTACATGTCGGTCTATTAGCACTGCCCCTGTGCGGGGCGGCAGTCACTTTCTTTGCTGCTGCAAAGAAAGCAACTGTATTGAGCGTCAAGGGTTGAGTTGGTAAGGATCATGGTTTTGGGGGATTCCAAGTTGTGCCGTCGCGCATCA